>CAZKQS010000121.1:0-4413 GCA_964554985.1 uncultured Thermoplasmatales archaeon
AATGAAACTGAGAAATTAAAGTTCTCAATATTGCTAGATACAGTAATTGACGACCAAATAGGACCGAAACCTGGATCACCTGACATTGATGCTACAATATCATAATCGCCAGATGGTACATTTTGGAAAACATAATGTCCTTGACTGTCTGTAACAGCATTAATTGGTTGTGAAGCATTATCAGTAATTGTTAAATCAACTCCTTGAATAGGGCTGTTGTCTTCATCTTTTAAAACAAAACCAGAGACATCATACATATCCCCTCCTCCAGAAGATGAAATTGTAAACCAATACGTTTCATTTGTCCAATTATTACTACCCGAATCTGTAGAGTTAACAAACCAGTGATAAGTTTGTCCATCTTCCAATTCTCCAGTTATATCACAATATTTAGTACCATTTACATCAGTATCTGCACTGTTACTCCCAATGTCAGGACTTGTTTCAATACTCCAATCAAAGCTATCTCCTTCAGTGTCATTTATAGATACATTCAGCATTGTCAATGAATCAGAAGAAACTGTTGAACCATCACTTGGATCTTCTTGACTGAAGATTGGTGGGCTGTTTTCTTCATCTTCCGGTGGTTCACCACCTGCACCTATCAAAATTTCTTTTGATGCAATTTCATCGTCATTATCCCACATATATGATTCACTTTCAGAGATATTTATTATATCGCCCTCGTTAACTTCTAGTACAGCATCACCTTCAGAACTATTTTTTGATGAGTCAGAAGTGTTACTAAGGTTGAAAACACCCCAGTATATATTATCACATGGTGAATTAGTAATTTCAGGGTGATAACTATCATTATCTGAAACATAGAAATATATCCAGTTTCCTGTGTCAACATTTTCAGCAACAAGACTATATGGTTCACCAATAGGATCACACGATATATTATCAAAAGTAGCATTTACAATAACCATATCATCATCATAAAAAACTGAACTTTCTGACAAACCACCTTCGTCTTCATAGGTTTTTATAGAATCAGTACCCTCTTCATCAGCCTCAGTTACTTCTAAAGTATTAGCACTTTCATTCCATAAACCATTTGTATCATTTGCAACAATCGAGTAGGAAACAGTCTCAGTTACATCTTCCCAAGTTACATCTAATTCATAAAAACCGTTTCCAACTGAAGACATTGAATGATTATAAAGTGTTGAGTTATAATTATAATCTACCCAAACAGAGTCTACACCTTCATTATCATTAACACTTGCATTAAAGGTATATGAAGTATCTGTGTAACCAGTAGATGGAGAATTATCAACTATTGTAGGTGGGCTAGTGTCTTCACCACCTCCTGGTTGGGTTGTAAAATTCCAAACTGAACTTGCATTAGATGAACCATTATCATCATAAGCAATTATTTTCCAGTAAAATTTAGTAGAAGGTGATAAATCAAAAGGTGGATCATAATATTTTTGATCATAATTTGTTTCTCTTAAATCACCTGCATTTGGTGTAGAGTTTATTCCTAGATACACATCATAAGTTAAAGGATCATTATCTGGATCTGAACAATTCCATTCGATATCAATAGATAGACTAATATCAGTTTCACCATTTGGAGGATCAACAATCCAAGGTGCGTTTGGCGGGTGATTTTCATGATCTTCCTCTTCATCAAAGTTTACCATTATGATATTAAAACTAATCTCTGAGTCATTATCACCATATCCGCTATCTAATTCATATTCAGAGATATTAATTATATTACCATGTGAAACTTGCATTATTGGATCATCTACGTCAGTTTGATTTTGAGAGGCATCTGTGCTACTTAAATTAAAAAATCCTGTATAGTTGCCGTCATCACCAATGTTATTAATGCCAGGTAATAAATTCTCGTTATCAAATATAAAAAACTCAATCCATTCACTAGTATTTTCGTTAACTGCAACTAATTTATGAGGTGGTCCGACTGGATCACCAGAAATATCTAAAGAAATATTTACAATAACTGTCTCGTTATCGCCAAAATTATCTGTCAGTTCTAAACCTTCAAACATTTGTTCATATGTTTTAATATCATCATCAAATGAACCTGCACTAACATTTGGAATTATTGCAACAAAAGATGCTACTAATAAAATTCCTACGACATAACAGCTTAAAATTTTTTTATAAACATATTTTTTTCTATTTGAATTATTTTGCATTTAAACCCACCATTCCCTTCTAGTAGCTTCACTCAGAGAAATGCATGTTTAAAATCCATACACCCCACTTTTTTTCTGAATATTATTCAAACCAAATAAACTATACAAATATATATCTTTCTATATATAAAAAAATGTATGATTTATATTTAAATAAGCTTATATAAATGAATATGCAAAAGAATATGCAGGTAAATATGCAAGTATTTATTCAACTTCAACAAAAGTAGTAGTACCAAGAGGAAGAACAATTACTTTTGCATCTTTTCCTTTAATTTTAAGTGCTTTTTTTAGGCCTTCATCTGGACTTTCTACACACTTGAAATCAAAATCTCTTGAAACACATGTTTTATCAATGGATGAAACAAAAAACACAGTAAAATTTTCAACTGCTTTTCTATGATAATATGCTTTATGTGCACCAATTATAAAATTATCTTCAAGACCACTTTGAACTTCTTCAGAAGTTTTATATTTTCTAAGCCAGCCCATATATAAGTCGCTACCGTGTCCTTCGGAACATTCTGCAACTAATATTATCACACCATCTTTTTTTGTAATTTGAGCAGCTGTGTGAAGTGCCTTCATTGCTTGATAAAGATTAATATCATGTGGATGGCCATTAGCTGAAACTATTACAATATCTGGCTTTTCAGATATTGTCTTTTTGTACATTGAGTCAACTAGTTTAACCCCGGCATCCATAACACTTTCAGGCCTTCCTGCCCATGCACCAACGATTTTATGGTTTGAGTTCAATACAACATTTAAACAAAAATCACAACCAGCCGTGCGAAGTGCTTCAAACATTTCAAGACTGAGATTATTTTCTTTTAATTTACCTGTTTTTGAGTTTTTCTCAAAAAGCATGCAGTGGTTGTTCTGAATTGTTTTTTCAGATGAAATCCCAGGCAATATACTTTTACGAGTGCCGCCATATCCAGCAAAATAATGATACTCAATATCACCAATTATTATTTTTATGTCTGCTTCAAGATATTCTCTTAAAATCTCAATTGTGTTACCATTTTTTGATTTACCAACAGAGACATGCTCTGCACCTTCATCTGTATTAGATATAACGTTGTAGTTTCTAGCTACTTTATCTCCAACTATTTCTTTTATTTTTTCATAATCAGGCGGACTATGCGTTCCTGTTGCAACTATTATTTTTATATCCGGGTCAATTATTCCTGCTTCTTTTAATTCTTTTAAAACTGGCAGTAAAAGTTTTTCATTCGGACAAGGTCTAGTGTAATCATCAACAACAATAGCTATTTTATCTCCACGTGTTACAAACTCACTAAGTTTAGAACTACCGAGAGGATTGTCTATTGCATCTTTAACTAAAAATTCTTCTTTATCTGGTGGAATGATCTCAGTTGGTTTTATTACACCAGCTAGATTATCTTCAGATACATCAACCGTAAGGTTTTTTTTACCATATGGTAGATCGATTTGCATTATTTTTCCCAAAAAAAATTATTTTTTTGCGTAATGTTTACTCCATCTGACTCTACGTGGAATACGCTTTAGTTTTAACATGTTTTTTTGGCATTTGTTTTTACAGAAATGTAGAACTGTACCATCTTTTTTAGCATATATCTTACCAGTGCCTGGTTCTATTTCACTTCCGCAAAATGAACATTTCCTTCTTTCAACCATTTTTTAAAACCTCTAGAATCTTCCACCAAGTCGTTTGGCTTCTCTTTGAGTCTCATTAAGCATTAAAATATCGCCAAGTTGAATTGGACCCATCACATTTCTTGTAATGATTTTTCCTTTATCCCGGCCGTCAAGTACACGTATTTTTACCTGACGTGCTTCACCAGCCATACCAGTTCTTGCAATTATTTCAACTACTTCACAAGGTGTTCCTTCAACCATGTTCTAACCCTGTTTTTTTAGGTTTTCAACCTTTTTAGTTATGTTTTCAATTCCTGACTTGTCTTTGCCTGGGTTTGTTATTGCTATTGCAGTTGTACTAACAAGTAGTCCTGCTGCACTACCTAGTTCATCTTTACTTGGAACATAAGTGTAAGGTATCTTTTTTTCTTCACATAAAACAGGCATATGGGCAAGGATCTCTTCAGGAGATACATCCTCAGCCATAACTACTAGTTTTGCTTGTCCGCGTTCAACTTGTTTTGTTACTTCATTTGCGCCCTTGCTTATTTTCCCATTATCTCGAGCTTTTTCTACAAGATCATAGGCTAAGTCTTGAACATCTTTTGGTGTT
>CAZKQS010000122.1:0-4405 GCA_964554985.1 uncultured Thermoplasmatales archaeon
AAACAGAAGAATTAAAAAAACTAGCTGGAGTAAAAGCGGCTGAGCAAGTAAAAGACGGAATGATATTAGGCCTTGGTACTGGTTCAACTGTTGAATATACGCTTAGAAAGTTAGGCGAAAGAATAAAAAAAGAAAATCTGAAAATCAAAGGAATACCTACCTCAATACATACAAAAAGAATAGCTAAAGAAGAAAATATACCTCTAACCACACTTGATGAAAACCCAGAGATTGATCTAACAATCGATGGTGCTGATGAAGTAGACTCATATCTTAACCTAATAAAAGGTGGAGGTGGAGCGCTTACACGTGAAAAAATAATCGCATTTAACTCTAAAAGAGAAATCATTGTTGTTGATGATTCAAAGGTTGTAAAAGCCCTAGGAATAGATTTTGATCTACCTGTAGAAGTAGTAAAATTTGCATGGAAATCTACAAAAAAAGCCTTAGAAGAATTTGAATGTGAAGTAAAAATTAGAGAAATCATGGAAAATGAACCATATATCACAGATAATGGCAACTACATTCTTGACTGCGAATTTGAAAGGATTATGGAGCCAGAGGAACTTGAAAAAGACATAAATAATATCCCTGGTGTTGTTGAAAATGGTTTATTCATAAACCTTGTTGATGAAGTAATTGTTGGTGGAAAACAAGGAATAGTTACTCTTGACAAGGAATCAGCTGTTTTTTGATCATGGTAAGTAAAGTTGTTCAAAGTATAAACAATACAAAAGAAAAAATAAAGTCTATCGACTTTGATGCACATTGGTATAGACGTGTCTTTCATACTTTTGGAGCAAGCTTAATTTTTTATTATATGCTTCCAGATCTTGATTGGATTAATACACTAAAATTCTGGGTACCACCCGCTTTAGTAGTTCTTGCAATAACTCTAGAATTACTAAGGTTAAAAGGAATTTTAAGTAGCGAACATTTTTTTGGCCTAAGGCTTTATGAAAAAAATAGAGTTGGAAGCTATGTTTTTTTTGCTGTTGGAGCATTACTTCTTCTTAGATTCTTCCCACAGCAAATAGCAATACCCTGCATTTTATGTGCATGTATAGGCGACCCAATAATAGGTGAAATTAGAAGAAGATACAATGATATTAAACTTATCTATGTAATGGGTTTTCTTGTTTGTTTATTTCTTTTTATGATAACATGGTATAAGGCAAATATATGGTTATTTTTGATTGTTTCAATTATTGGATCAATTGGAGCTATTGTTGGTGAAACAAAAAAATTCAAATTGCTAGATGATGATCTTATGATTCAGATAGTGCCAGCAATTCTAATAGGAACTATTTGGTTAATAATACCTGAAATTGGTTTTAACTATCCTGATCAAATTATATATCCGTTTTTATGGCCATGGTGATAAATATATGAATGAAGAAAATATGAAATACATTGAAAACAACAATAATTCAAAGGTTATTAGAACCGAGATACTTTTTGCCCCAATACTTATCATTTTACCTTTTATTGTAGGTGTTTTACTTTTAAACGATTATTATGTAAGAGGAATTATTGGCAATGACCCAAGGTTTTTTGGCGAATTAATTCTAGGGATTGTCATAATAGTTGGAAATATTCTTTTTGATATACCTTTTATTAAGTCACTTATTGAGAAAAAAGAAAAATAGTTTATTATTTTAAGATTTTAAATTGATAAAAAGCGGGCAAGAGTAATGCTGCTGCAACACAAGATACTGCTACCATAAAAACAATAACTATTACAAACTCTCTAAGAGCTGAAATATTTACAATATATATTGAACCCATACCAGCAACAGTTGTAAGAGCTGCTTCAACTAAGGAAAGCCCTGTTTTTTCAATTGCTTTTCTTGTTGCTTCAATTTTTGATAGGCCACCTTCCATTTCTTCTCTAACTCTGTGTGTGATATGCACTCCATAGTCTATACCTATTCCAACCATAATTGATGCAATTGTTATAGTAATTAATGATAATGGAATTTCAGTTGCAACTAAAAAACCTGGTTCCCATGTTAATACAAAGAACACTGGGATCATTGTTAGAATTCCATATATTGATGAGTTAAAGATAAAGATTAATGCAGCAAGAACTAGTATCAAAGCAATTATCATTGATCTCATCTGTTCATCAAAGAGTTTTTTGTTTACAGCTACATTTATTGCATCTTGACCGGTTAGTTTTGATATTCTACCATTATGTGGTAAAACTTCTCTTTCTGCAATTGAATTTAAATTATTTACAATTTCTTCGATTTCTTTTATACTAAGCCCTATCGGAATAGATACAGATATAAGAGTTTGTGATCTGTCTTCATCAACTATCCCTTCTTCAGCAATCTTATCAAAAATTATTTTATCTGCATCTGTAAGATTAGCAAAGGTCTGAATTATCTTATTTCTATCAAGCAGATCATAAATTTCTTTTAAAGAATCAGCTATAGATGTAACAGTGACACCTATTGCTTCCATCTCTTTTTCCATTTCATATATCTGATTTATAACTTCAGGGTCTTCTAGTCCTCCAGGATCGGTTCTTACTAAAAATGCATTAAAGTTTCCACCTGTTCCAAATTGATCTGAATATTCATACATTGCGTCAAGTTCTCTTACATCAGCTGGCGCCATATCAAAGTAATTTACATTTGTTTCAACTTGTGGAAGTAATATTAGGGACATAATAGAGAGAAATATTGCAATAATTATCATTCTTTTACTGTATTTTAATGCAAAATTTGCAAACTTTTTCCAACTTTTTGCTTCCCTAGTTTTTTCTATATCAAGAATTAGTACTAGACATGGAACGAGTAGTACTGCTGAAATAAAACAAAACATTATGCCAATTGCACATCCAAAACCAAATGTAACCATTGGCGACATGCTAGAAATCATTAGTGAAGCAAAACCTATAACTGTAGTAATTGTTGACAAGAGAACTGCTTTTCCTGTTGATCTAAGTATCTTTTCAATTCTATCTACAGTGTTCTCAATCTTTTTTTCTTCAGCAAGTCTATTCATCAAGTGGATCGAATAATCAACCCCCAGACCCATTAGAAGAGCGACAATTGCAACAGAAATCAATGTAAGTTCAGGTGCAACCATACCTAGTACACCAAAAGTTAAAGCAAGTGCAAAAGCAGGTGGAATAAATGCAACTAATATCCCTTTGATATCGCGATGAAAGATAAATAATATTATTGACACAAGGATTATTGCTACGGGGAACACAATTACTAGATTTCTCATACTTTCTTTTTGTATTGCCTGCTGCATTGCAATTGTGCCGGTGACTTCCATTTTTGTATATTTTGTACCACGTTCTTCTATTGCTTTTCTAACTTTTTCAATAACTTTATCAAAATCAGCGTCTTCTTTTAACTGTATTATCATTGAACAGTATTGATAATCATCAGTATACAATGTTCCTTTAAGGCTGGAAATAGTCGTTCTTTGCATATATGTGTATATAACATCTTTTTCTAGGGGTATTTCATCAACTGCCGTGCCAGATGGTTTAGGTTTATTGTTCTCTTCTCTGATATATTTTGAAAGACAGGTTATTGATTTTATACCTGTGTCTTCCCCTCTATTTCTTGGATAATCTACTAAAACCCTATACACTGAATCCATTTCACTTAAAACACGGTAATCTCTTATATTATCTGGAACTCTGTTTGTTTGATTTATTAGTATAATTATTGTTGAGCCTAAACTAAATTCTTCATCTATTTCGTTCCATAGTTCCAGAGTTGGATTATCTTTAGGTAAATAGTTTGAAAAATCTGATACCATATAAACATTAGATGCTTGGATTCCTACAATTCCAACAATTATAGCAAAAACTAATATGACCGATCTTGGTCTTTTTGCAAGTATCTCTGCTATCGATCTAACATTCATAACTTATCAGCCTTCTCTATTATTTTTATTTTAACAGATTTCTTGTTATTATCAGAAAAACCTAAATTAGCAATTTTTGTTAGTTTATCTTCAATTTCTTTTGTATATCTTTTAAGTAATTCTATTGGTGGAACAGGATAATACAAGTACGGATTTTTTCCAATTTTTTCATTTACTTTTTTTCTCCTATAAATCTGATTTTGTTCATACATTTTTGATAATGTTTCTCTAACTGTACTAGGGTGAAGTTTTGTGCCTTTTATGATCTGATCTGTTTTTGCTCGGTGTTTTCTCAAAAGATACAAATAAATACGAGATCTCGCTCTAGATTTTAGTATATCACGAACCGATCTTTCTACGTTTTTTGATATCTTTTTATGCGAGTAATCCATTTTTTAGGCACCTTTTTTATTAAATTAAGTCTATAATAATGTTGATTTACAGGTTTAAATACTTTTCTATTTTGTCGTCTTCAACCCGATTAAATGTTTTGTCGGGTGAAATACGA
>CAZKQS010000123.1:0-4395 GCA_964554985.1 uncultured Thermoplasmatales archaeon
ACTACAAAAAAGAGGTATGATGTATGTATTTAAAAAGATTCGCAATTCATCCACCCAATGAATTGAGGTGGTCTTCTTGCTAAAAGGTGATAAAAAAATAATTTTTTAATTTTACAAAAGATTAATGGAGGAAAAATATTTGAAAGTAAAAGATGTGATGACAAAAGATATAATATCAGTAGACAAAGACGAAAACCTAAGACATGTAATGACACTAATGGAAAAAAACGATATAACAAAGTTACCTGTTCTTGAAGATAAAAAACTAGTTGGAATGGTAACAGATAACATAATTGCTTATAAACTTGGATCTATTAGAAAAAAAGGAATACCACCATCTAAACTATATGCATCAAGTATGACTGATAAAAATGTTGAATGTATAACACCGGAGACAGATGTAAAAACAATTCTTAAAAAAGTTGGTAAAAAAGGACCAACAATGCTATGTGTAACTGATAATAAAAATCTAAAAGGAATCATTACAAAAGCTGATCTTCTGCATTTAGTTAAAAGTAAAAAACAAATAAAGGATTTTATGAGAACAGATCTTTTCACAGTTTCATCTGATGATAGGGTAATTCATGCAAGAAGGATCATGATAGATGAAAATATCGCAAGAATCCCAGTTGTAGATAACGGAAGACTTGTAGGAATTATTTCAGATAATGAAATAGCTTTTTCCCTTGCTGAACTAAAAAGACAGTATCCGCGGGGAAAACAAAAACACAGACTTGATGAGTTACTTGTAAAAGATGCAATGAAATCACCTGTGATTTTTATTACTGCTAATAAGACAGCTAAAGATGCAGCAGATGTAATGGTTAAAGAAAATGTAGGGGCTTTACCAATCGTGCAAAATGATAGGCTTGTTGGAATTATTAGTAGAACTGATCTATTAAACACAATTCCCCGCTAAAATGTTTTAAAGAGTTAATTTATATCAAGATTTGTCATGAGTTATCATATTGCATCTGATGAAGATATAGAAAGTGCTTTAAAAAAAGTTTTAAAGAAGAACAGATCAATTAACACACAAGTGAAACTAAAAAAACTTGTAACTGAAGAGCTTAACACAAAAAAGAAAAAATATGGTATAAGTCCTAAGAGGCTTAGAAATATTGCAATAAACAGTAATTTTGCTACTATTGAAATTCATTCAAGAGAAGGCGACCCTAAAAAAAGCATGAATAAGTGTCCTGTATGCGGAAAAAAATTAACAAAAGTAAAAAATCAGACGATATGGGGTGGAAAAGTAACAATTGAATTCAGATGTAAAAACTGTGGGTATTGGACTGGAAAGAAAAAAAGAATTCCTAATAGATATGTTTTCCACTATAAAAATTAGTTATACCCGCCTATTTTTAGGGAGGGATCACCTATAAGAAGCCACTGCTCTACATTTTTTGCAATTATTGCATCACCATAGCTTGAATTATCATTCCAATTTATTGAAAAATTCTGAAGGAATCTATTAATAGTATTTTTCCAGCAATCACCAAGTATCTTAGTTTTACTATTTTTATATTCTTCAAAAAAGTGAATATCAAGCCATTCACAACCTCCTCTCTTTGTATCAATATCAGATGATTCATAGCTATATGCTGTTGATGCAATAGTTGCAATTGAACCACCAAATGCTTTTAGAAATAGAGTGCTGCCGAAACAACGTGGAATAGTTGATGAAATTGGAAGTAAACCAAACAGATCTCTATACACAATAAAGGATTTTGAAAGGCTTACATTGAACATGTTATTAAAACAGCCGCTTGCACTAAGACACACTGGTAGCTTTTTTTTGTTAAAGACAAAAAACATATGTTTATTTTCTAAATTACCAATCCACTTCTTACTATCATGCGGCGGATGAGTTGCCCATGAATTTGGACTGCCGTGTCCTGATAAAAATAAAAATCCGCATCCTCTGTTTAATTCTTTTATGATATTAAACCAGTTTAGATTATTTTTTGTGCTCCAGATTTTTACAGGTTTAAAATCATCCATTATATTAAGTGCCTGCTGTGTATAGTTTTCACCATCTATGTAATCAGTTTGCTTTGGATATGTATCACCAGCGACAACTAACATTTTTTTAAACCAGGAATCATTAAATCTGCCTGTTTCATAGTTAATTATCTTATTTACAGCTATTTTTACATCAAAAATATTTCTGCATGTAAATCGGCCTACTGAAATATCTGGTTTAAGGTCAGGTGTATCTTGAGCTTTATTTTTATCGTACCATTCACCAAAAATTCCATCATTATCATCATCCCAACTGCTGAAATTTCCCTTTGAATCGTAGATATCAGCAAAATAAAGATCAGTTAAAAAATCACCTTCTGGATATTTTTCATGGCCTTTATAGTTCCTTATAATGTTTGTATATCTAACTGGAACCCAATAGCTTTCTGTTTTTGATTGATCGCATCTTCCACCAACAAAAAGAACATATTTTATTTCCCAGTTTTCAATTGAGTCTTTTATAAAATATTTGACTTTTTCTGCTTTATCCTTTCCTCTCCAAAAAATCGTTTCATAGATATCTTCAACAGCAATATTTATTGTTCTTAATCCATGATTATTTTTGTGTTCAACTAAAGGTTTTAATGAATCTTTAAATCTTTCAGGCGATATTATAAGCAAGCTGTAATTAACACTATTTTTGTTATATGTAACATTTGTTTCATCTTTTGAATTTCTAGATGTTATTGATGTAGAAAATGTAATTTGATTTGCAGTAAAAAAGAAGAAAAATATTAAAACAGTAACTATCTTTAAAAGGTTTTTTTTATTCAATTCTATCAAGAAACATAGTATTATTTAGCTATATAAATTTTAGTATTATATTTTTGTATTTTTAAAAAATACAATACAACAAAAAAACAATTGATCCCCAGAAGGATATTCACCTGCATATTCACCTGATTACGATATATTTATATAAGAGCTTATGCATTTGTTTTGTTGCTAGGATCATAGGGATGTGATGGGATGAGAATAGATCGTAGGTTAATCTTAATTGGAGTGATGTTAGTTGTTTTGAGTATGACAATGGCTACTCAATATGCAACAACCAAGATTGGGTATTCATATAATATTGTTCACCCAAGTGATGCTGATATTCGCTTTATAGGTTCAGATAACGCTTCAGATGATATACGTATTTTAAGAATCGATGGTGATAACGGCACAAGTAATCAAGATTTAAAAGTTGTCCTTGGTAACGTAAGTGCAGATCAAAATAAAACTTATACTGCAGCTTTTGGAATCGTCAATGAAGAGAAATATAATATAACAATTTCTTATATTAATGTTTCAGCTCAAGGGGATAACGACGACTATATACAGATTTGGTTGCATGGTGATAGAAGTGCTAGAGCTGAAGATGATGCATCAAGTGTGTTTATGTATGATGGGACAAATGGAGGGGCAAAATTTACTTCAACTAGCTCAGCATGGGGCCTATATAAAGGAGACCAAAATTCAAGTACAATGGACAATGAAGGGACATGGATTGCAACACCCTGGGACTATACTGGTACATCAAATGTAAGATACTCGACAAGTGATACTGATGCAGAAAACAACACTGATGACTATGTATGGGTTCAAATTTCATTAGATGTTCCACCAGATGCAGATTCAGACCATACATTTACTGGTGTAATTTACGTACATACAAGAGCCACAACACATGACGAATAAAATAAAAACAAAATAACCTTCTTTTTTTATTACTAATAAAAAATTGATATAATTTAGTAAAGTTTTATAAAAAAATTAAAAGAAAATAAATGTTTATTTACATACTAGATTGATGTATTTGTAGAGTGAAAGTAACAGGTATATTTTCACTTGATTGATAATACAACGTCAAAGTTCTTTGAAACAAAGTTGTATATTCTTTATCTGATTCAAAATCTTGTGGGTATTCCCATATCATTTCATCAGTTAAAGTATTTTTAACTGTAATATGAATGTCTGAACCGTATTTTAGTTCAACTGTATCATCAAGGCCTAAAGACTCTAAAAGTTCGTCTTTAGTTAAATCACTTGCAGCTTCTAGTTTATTATATTCAATAATTCCATAGGATACACATTCAGTTTCTTCATTAAGATCAAGTATTGTTTCTGATCCACTTTCATAGTCTATACAACCGCCATAAAATAGACTTCCTTGAATTTCTAAAGTTGGATTTTCACCTGTATTAAACGGCTCTATCATGGCTCCAATAATCATATGGTTTTTTTTTGTGTTATCAGCATCAGCATCATCTAATACAACCACATTGCCTCCCCCATAATTCTCAATAGGAGGTTTAGGTGGAGGACTCCACATATCTAATATCCCTCCAAATCCGATAAGGGGATTGTATTTAAAATTAAGACTAT
>CAZKQS010000124.1:0-1092 GCA_964554985.1 uncultured Thermoplasmatales archaeon
TTCGCTCATTAGTGAAATTAAATAAATCGGCACGATCACTGCAAACATGGAGGTTCTGATCTGAGGCACCAATAATGAATGAACCAAAAATAGTAAAACAACTCAGAGAGGAAGAAAAAAAGGGTCTTCTTAAAGCAGAATTTAATTATTTTGAAAAAAACAAGGAGAAAAAAGAAGAGATAGATACAAATTTTCTTGAAATAATTGAAAACTCCCATGATAAAATATTGGACTCAATAAAATTAGAAGATTTTGAAAAAGGATGTAAAAAAATATTTGAAAATTACTTTGTAGCAATTACTATTGCTGACGAAAAAGAAAGAATAATATCATGGAACAAATACGCAGAAAAACTTTTTAAAATGAATGAACAAGACCTTTTTTTAAGAAATGTAAGTACTTTATATCCGCCTGATGAATGGGACAAGATACGAGCTGAAAACGTAAGAAAAAAAGGTTTTAAATACAAAATGAAAACAAAGTTATTAAGAAAAAACGGCGAATCTTTCAATGCAGAATTATCACTATCGATTCTGAAATCAGAGAAAGGTAAACCAATCGGATCAATAGGGATAATTAAAGACACAACTTCTGTGAATAAAATAAAAAAAGAACTTAATTCAAAAGAAAATTTATTACAATCATTACTTGACAATATTCCAGATTGTATTTATATAAAAGATGAGAAACTAAGATACATACAAGTTAACAAAGCAAAAGCAAAGGAAATAGACAAAAAACCTGAGGAAATTATTGGAAAAACCGATTTTGAAATCTATTCGAAGGAAAAAGCAGAGAAAAATCTAGAAGAAGATAAAAAAGTAATTGAAAACAAACAACCCATTATAAATAAAGTAAATCAGATTTACAAAAAAAATAAAGGAAAAACCTGGGTTTCAGTAACAAAAATACCTAGATATAATAAAAAAGGCGAAGTAATAGGTCTGATAGGGATAAATAGAGAGATCACAAAAATAAAGGAATCTGAAAATAAATATAAAAAACTCTTTGAAAAAGCAATAGATCCGATTTTAATATTAGATACGAATGGCAGATTTCAAGATATGAATAAACAAGTAACGAAAATTTTAG
>CAZKQS010000124.1:1102-4383 GCA_964554985.1 uncultured Thermoplasmatales archaeon
AGGTTACAAAAAAGAAGATCTTTTAAATAAAAGATTTAGTGATGTTAAAATTTTAGATGAAAAATCTGAAGATAGAGTAATTGAAAATTTTAAGAAAAGAATGATGGGAAAAACCATAGGCCCATATGAGATAAATGTTATAACCAAAGATCAGGAATTAATACCTACAGAGGTAAATGCAAGTCCAATACAAAAAGACGGAAGACTAGTTGGAGATTTAGTAATACTAAGGGATTTAAGAGAAAGATACAAAAGTGAAAAAATACAAAAAGAACTAAACGAATCTCAAAAAAAGTTCAAAGATATCTTTGATGCTACTAGTGATTTTTTAATATATCTTGAAAAAGACATAATTCTAGATATAAATCAATCAGCTTTGAATCTATTAGATATAAAAAAAGAAGAAATAATTGGAAAAAACATTTCATGTTTAAAAACAAAATTTTCAGATGAAGCAGTAAATAAACATGAAAAAGCAATAAAAAATGCAGTTAATGGAAAAAAAGTAAATGATTATCAAACAAAGATTGATATCAATCAGGATTACAAATATGAATATCTTTTTTCAGTTGATCAAATAAAATATGATAAATACGTAAAGGGATTAATTTTAAGAGGAAGAGATGTCACACAAAGACAGAGAGCATGGAACGAACTAGTAAAACTAGAAGAAAAATACAGGGTTTTAGCTGAAACATCTGCAGATGGTGTAATTACGGTTGATAATCTAGGAAGACTTACCTATGTAAATCCATCATTTGAAAAGATGGTGAATAAAAGAAAAAGTATGATATTAGCCACTCTTTTCAGAGATTACTTATCAGATGATTCAGTCTATTATTTCCAGCAACTATTTATTGATGCTAGAAAGAAAAAAGAAAAAATCGAAAACGTTGAACTAGAATTAATAAATTCAAAAGAACACATCCTACCTATAGAAGTAAATATATCACCAGTGAAAAAAAATGATAGTTTCGCAGGCCTTGTTTGTACAATAAGAGACATTACAGAGAGAAGAAGAGTAGAAGAAGAACTTAAAAAATCTGAAAGACTCAAAACAGAATTTATGAACATAGCAGCTCATGAATTAAAATCCCCAGTAACACCAATAAAAGGATACCTAGATCTAATAATATCAGATGAAGATACACCTGAAAAAGTTAAAAAATGGGCTAATGTTAGTCTTAGAAACTCAGAGAGGCTACTAAGACTTGTAAATGATATATTGGATGTATCAAGACTAGATACAGACACAATGCGGTTTGACATGGAAAAACTAAACCCAGTTACAATCCTTGACGAAATAGTAGAAGATATGAAAGCAACAGTTGAAAAAAAGGATCTAAAGTTTATAACAGAAATTCCAAGAGATCTACCAAACATCATGGGGGATAGATACAGACTCTCGCAAATACTAAAAAATCTGCTTGTAAATGCTTTAAAATTTACTGACAATGGATTTATAAAAATTAAAGCTGAAAAAACAAAGGATTTTATAGAAATAATAGTACAAGATACAGGTATTGGTATATCTAAACAAGAAGTAAAAAAAATATTTAACAAATTTTACCAGGCATATACTGGGGATGACAGAAAAAACGAGGGAACAGGCCTAGGTTTATTTATATGTAAACAAATAGTTGAAAAACATAAAGGAGATATATCTATTGAAAGCAAAGTTGGTAAGGGAAGTACTTTTTATATAAAGCTACCATACATACATAAAATGGTAGTAGATCTAAAAAAATAAAAATGGTTTGGTGATAAAATTAAAAAGAAATGCCCAGAATGTGGCGGAAAAGCAGTTAAACTTTATCAAAACAAAAGTATCGATGGAAAAAGATCGTGGATTCCAACAGCATGGCTTTGCACAAAATGCGGATATACTTATAATGTTGCAGCTGAAACTCTAATGTATAAAATTGGTCATGAACAATATACTGAGAAACTAAAACAAAAATGTCCAAAATGCGACCTTAAACTAGTAAGACTCTATAGACATATAAACCCTCAAAAAGGAAAACAGAAATGGGTTTCTCTCTCCTGGTATTGTAGTAGATGTAAATACATATGGATGGATAAAAAAACAGATTGAAAAATTATTATGAATTGATTGTGTTCTTTTCTTCTTTTTCAGTTATATAACTAATACCTATCTCAGTAAGTTCTATAACATTAAATGAACTATATTGTAAAAGTTCATACTCCAACAATCTTTTAACCATTAAATCAAATTTCTCCTTTGATATATGAAGAAGATTAATTGCCGATTCAGCATCAATATCTCTTGTGTGAAGCATATTTAAAAGTTCAAACTCTTTATCTTCTAAATCAAACTTTTTTTCTAATTCTTCAGGTATCTCTTCATTTGATTGAGAAAGATTTTTAACATAATTTTCAACAATATTTTCTAAGTGAAGATTATCTAAAACTTCACCATCATTATCATATAAAACACAGACCTTTTTATTTGGATCATATTTCCAAGATGAAACATTTTTCCATGTATAACCCAAGAGACTTACATCACCGTAGGGCTTAGAACCAGTTTTACCTGCTTTATGTTTTTTTCTCTGTCTACTTCTGTAAAGATAATGTTGTTCTATTTGTAGAGATGCCAAATCAACACCATAATCCTTTAAAGTTGATATCAAATCTTCTCCAGCCCTCTTTTTGATTTCAGATATAAAAAATAGACCAGCTTTACCAATTATATCCATATATACAATTCTTACGATAGCCTCTATTGACTTACCTAATTCTAGTTTATCAATTTTATTTATATCTGGAGAAATTGCAATTACTTCATTTTCTATTAAAAGGCCTTTATCATTTATTGTTACAAATTTTAAGAAAGGATATTTTTGAGTAAGTGTCTTTACAATAGATCCAATAACTTTAGCTGCAAAAGACTGGGTTGTTCTTCTACCTGCAACCTTATAAAGAGTTTTAAGAATCTGCCCTAGCACATAAGAATTGTTATTTCCCATCTTAATTAGTGAAATAAAATATCTATTTATTTATCTTTTCCTTTGAATAACAAGATTTATTTCCTAAACCATTAAATATAAGAATTTGTTTAACGCTTTCAATTAAATTTGAGGAAAATATAAAATGAAGCGAAGTTCAAGAGTTTGGAAGAAAAAACATAAAATGCGTTGGAAATGGCGAAAAAAACGAATGCGAAGAGAAAAGAGAAACAGGAGAAAGTAAATAAAACAAATATGGGGGCATGGTGTAACCCGGCATCATTGTGGGCTCCAGTTAAGGAATGATTAGAA
>CAZKQS010000125.1:0-4345 GCA_964554985.1 uncultured Thermoplasmatales archaeon
AGAAGAATACCGGTTTTCCGTCGATGTAAATATTCCAACCAGGTCATATCTTCCTTGTACAATTTCGCATCATGATTCCCTTGAATAAATAAAACGGGAATATCATGTTTTGAAAAACGTTGTAATCCTTGTTCAGCTTGGCTTAATGTTTGTGCAGTTACGTTTTTATGATGGAAAAGATCACCACAAAGCAACGCAGCGTCTACGGATTCTTTTATACCTTCACTGATGGTGGCTAAAAATGAGTAATGCATGTCGTAACTGCGCAGATTCATATTGTATTGTCGATGACCAAGATGAATATCAGCAACATGAAGAAATTTCAAAGTATCTTCCCCCAGAACCGTTCATTAATAGTAATCAAACACTTGTTATAAAAATATAGTGAACTATTTATCCTATACTAATGATGTTAACAATGATGTGCACAAGCTCAACCGATCTTAACTTGAATTAATGATATGGGATCATAACCTAAATCCATCCTAGATTTACATCCAAAAAGTAAGAATTACTTGATGAGATCTTTGTGAAGATATGTCAAATATTAAATAGTGAAATTATTATCCTGTTTCTAGCAGACGAATCTAAAAAAATTTAGCCCCGTGGTGTAGTGGTTAACATAAGAGACTCTGGATCTCTAGTCGCCAGTTCGAATCTGGCCGGGGCTGTGTCAACTATTAAAAAAAAAGGTGGAGTGTATGGACGGTCAGGAAGCTGAAAGCAAGGATTTTATTCGAGAGATCATTGATGAGGATTTGAAAACGAATAAATATGATGGACGGGTGCATACACGGTTTCCCCCTGAGCCAAATGGGTATCTGCATATCGGGCATGCAAAATCTATTTGTTTGAATTTTGGTATCGCTGAGGAATATAACGGGTTGTGTAACCTTCGATTTGATGATACAAACCCATCAAAGGAAGAAGAAGAGTATGTAAAATCCATTATTTTTGATGTTACCTGGCTTGGTTTCAACTGGGATGACCGACTGTTCTTTGGGTCTGATTATTTTGATCAAATGTATGATTATGCCATTGAGTTAATCAAGAAGGGAAAGGCATATGTTGATGATCTTACTGCTGAGCAGATTAGTCAAACACGTGGGACGTTAACTGAACCCGGTGAGAATAGTCCATATCGTGATCGTTCAATTGAAGAAAATCTAGCGTTATTCACCCGGATGAAAAATGGTGAGTTTAAAGATGGGGAAAAAGTGCTTCGAGCGAAAATCGATATGGCGCATCCAAATTTGAATATGCGCGATCCTGTAATGTATCGTATTTTACATGCATCACATCATCGGCAGGGTGACAAATGGTGTATTTATCCAATGTATGACTGGGCTCATGGTCTTGAGGATTCTATTGAAGACATTACGCATTCAATTTGTACCTTGGAGTTTGAGAATCATCGACCATTATATGATTGGTTTCTTGATCAACTGCAGGTGTATCACCCACAGCAAATTGAATTTGCTCGTCTGAATTTGAATTACACGGTGATGAGTAAACGAATGCTCTTAGAATTAGTTCGGGAGGGCTATGTTAACGGCTGGGATGACCCACGGTTGCCCACAATTCAGGGGCTTCGTCGACGGGGCTATTCACCAGAGTCAATTCGGAATTTCTGTAAACGAATTGGTGTTGCTAAGGTGAACAGCACAGTTGATTTTGAGTTTTTGGAGCATTGTGCCCGCGAGGATCTCAATAAAACAGCTCCACGGTTTTTAGGTGTATTGCATCCATTGAAAGTTGTTATTGAGAATTACCCTGATGATAAAACTGAGGAATTTGATGCGATCAATAACCCGGAAGACCCTCAAGCGGGGACACGGAAGATTTCGTTTGCCCGTGAGTTATACATTGAACGTGATGACTTTATGGAAGATCCACCCCGGAAATTTTATCGTCTTGCCCCCGGTCGTGAAGTTCGCTTCCGGTACTCATATTTGATCACCTGTCAGGATGTGGTGAAAAAAAATGATGAGATAGTTGAGTTGCGATGTACATTTGATCCAGAGACACATGGGGGATATGCACCAGATGGGCGGAAAGTAAAATCTACGATTCATTGGGTTGCCGCTGATACCGCTGTTGACGCGAAAGTACGTTTGTATGATCGGTTGTTTACCGTGGAAGATCCCGCTGGTCAGAAAAACCGTGATTATAAAGATTTTTTAAACCCTGATTCCCTAACCATACAACAATCATGTAAAGTTGAACCCGCGGTTAAACAACTGAAGCCATTTGATAGATTTCAGTTTGAACGCCTAGGGTACTTTTGCATTGACCCCGATACCACCAGTAAAAAAATAGTTATTAACCGAACTGTTACCTTGCGCGATACCTGGGCTAAAATCCGAAAACAACAACAGAAGAATAAGTAATACTAATCAGTTGGGCGAATATGACACTTATTACGGTTACAGTATTGCCAGTGTTGCCACAATAACTAAATATGAAAACTACAATCCCCTCCGCTATATTATATTTATGTAGCCCTGTGGTGTAGTGGCAACATTCTAGCCTTTGGAGCTAGCGTCAGCGGTTCAAATCCGCTCAGGGCTGCCTGTGCTCCCGTGGTGTAGTCCGGCCAATCATTCTGGCCTTTCGAGCCAGCTACTCGGGTTCGAATCCCGACGGGAG
Source organism: uncultured Thermoplasmatales archaeon (assembly GCA_964554985.1). Lineage (GTDB taxonomy): Archaea > Thermoplasmatota > E2 > DHVEG-1 > DHVEG-1 > CAYZTD01. Next base: position 2,650 of record CAZKQS010000125.1, read on the forward strand.
CACTTACTCCAACAGGAGAAACTGCGTACGCTCACGCCCCTTTTTTTTCTAACTTGATTTTTTGCGTTTCAGCACCGCTTTGCTGTTCTACAAATTCTGTGTTGGTTTTGTAGAATTTCAGCACGGCACTGATCCAGTCATAGGGTGCGTTGCGATAGTAATTTTTGGCAAATTTGATGTTTTCCAAGGGGCAAATGGTCGATGATACCGCACCTAATAATGTAATAAAAGCATTCAATGAAATCGAATGTCTAGATTCATGGGATGAATAATATATTTTTAGGAAAGAGTAAAAAATGAACTAGGTTTTGGTGGATAGTAACTGAAACAGCGTTGTCATATGAAAAGGATCCGTCTTAATGCTCAAAAGCTATTAGTATGATGTGTCCTAATGGTATGTTTAATACTGCAAAAGTGAAAAAAAGGGGTAAAGTTTTATTCTACAGTGAAAAAGCCACCGTCAAATGCGTTGTTAATAGAATTTGCCACAGTAAATAACCAGTTAGTACTGCGAGGTATATTGGAAAGCCTTGCTTCATCAAGTATTCCTTTCCCGTAGTGCGTGATATCGACATTTTCTCCTACAACGGATGCCATGAACACTAATTTTTTACAATTATCGTAATCTAATCCCCCATCAGAATTAACCGGGTCGGAGACCGCGCAATTAGCATAGGCGCGTATTTCATCTTGCGTGTTTTCATAAGTCATAGCCCCAAATGTCCAGGTATTCGGCATCGTAGGGCATGGTTCTGATGTTCCAATGATGCCATTGCCAAAATTCTTTTTAGCAACATATGCTTGAACTACCGGTGTATCATCAGATCTGAAACCAACATAATATGAGGAATCATCATAATTTCCCCATTTATCTTTTTCATTTAGCCCACAAATCCACCGTGTATTTGCGTTATGCGGAATTTTCACGAAAGCACTACATGTCACTGATGAAGGTTTATACTCCGCTCCAACTGAATTATCATACAGGTAATCATCGATGCCGTCAAAATCAATTGCTTTGCCTACACCGCCCTCAACCAGATCAGCATCATTCATATCACCAGATGATACTAAATCATTATGAAATTGTGTGCTGTCATAAATAAGTCCCGAGGGGAAGTCGCAGAAATGCCAAACACCAACATAATGATCATCCCATACCTGCTCAGCGTTTTCCCAACTATTCGTCTGACTGTTCCCATAATACAAATACAAATCGGTATCAACAGTATCCCGAAGGGTTCGAACAGTAACCCAAGCAACAAGCCTCCCCGTTTCACCCTTCCAATACTCTATCTCATGATCAAGCCGTGTTGCATTGCCAATGTCATCCATAAACAATACGTCATCTCCATCATGTTGTGCATCTGCTGCAAGATCTGAATCTGTTAATTGTATTGCCACGGGGAAATTAGTTAGATTACCATGTACCATTTGATGATTTATCGTTATTTTTTTCCGATGTTGCCAGCCATGATTATATGGATCAAAATGTGTACGAAGTTCAGTACGAAAACAGAACTGTTCTCGTGTCCAATGAGTGCCATCAGTTACATTGATGTACCATGTGTAATACGTGTTATAATCTAACTCGTTAATAGCAACAGTATACTCACCATTACCTACCTGAGTACCGCTGGTTGAGCCGATATCAGGTGATGTTTCCACCGTGTAATCCATGAGGTCACCCTGGTAA
>CAZKQS010000126.1:0-4313 GCA_964554985.1 uncultured Thermoplasmatales archaeon
TGGCCCGACTATTCCTTCTTTGTTTATTGCTATGCCTCCGCATAAAGGGTTAAAAGCAGGAATGATTAACAATTCTGGAGAGTTATTTGTATCATATTTTTCTTTTAACTTTTTATTAAAAAGTTTTGTTTTAACCCAACAGGGTTCATATGTTTTAAATTTCATTCTATCAGTAAGCATTATTGTTGGATGGGTGTGCCCCATGATTATTTTCTCACATTCGATAATTTCTTTTTTCGCCCATCTGTGGCCATGAATAAAACCAATATTTTCAACTCTGAATCCATCTGAGGGATGAAAAATTGTGTCTTCTGGGACTAGTTTATGAATATTTCCATCATGGTTACCAGGTATTATATGAATTTTCCCGAATTTTTGAATTTTTTTGAGAAATGTTTTTACATCCTTTCTTTCCTGATATGTTGACGCAGGGATATTGTGTTTTATATCACCTAGTAAAAAAATGTCCTTAGGTTTAAATTTTTTACATATAGAATCTATCTTTTTTATTAGTTTATTGTTCTGTGAACCACTATGTAGACCATATTCTTTTAGTTCTTCTTCAATACCAATATGCAGATCACTAATAACAAGTATTTTTTTGTCTTCTACAAAAAGTGCGGGTTGGCTGTGGATAGGTCTTATTATATTATTTTCCATATCAATCAATTATAAGTATTTTTTTAGAACATTTGGAATTTCATATATTACATCTGTTGAAATCAGACCATATGTTTTTTTCTTAAAAGCAAGGTTGCCTGCTGATCCATTTAAAAAAACTGCAATTCTTGCTGCATTAAAAGGTTTTATTCCTTTAGAAACTAAAGCAGCTGTTACTCCAGCAAGTACGTCTCCAGTTCCTCCAACAGTCATTGCTTTATTATGTGTGTCATTTAGTTTAACTTCTTCTCCATTGCTTATCACATCTATGAATCCTTTGAGTGTAATTGTTACACCTATTTTTTTTGCATATTTTTTGGTATATTTGATTCTTTCATCTATATTATTAGATAAACTAACACCAGTAAGTTCCTTAAATTCGCTGGTATGAGGAGTAATAACTGTTTTAGAATTTTTAATTATTCTAGGGTTTTTACCAACTACTGTTATTGCATCAGCATCAATTACAATTGATTTATCGTTTTTTATAAAAAATTTTATTATTTCTTTAGCTACTTTTTGTGTTTTTTCATTATCTCCTAGACCTGGTCCAATAAGAAGTGTATCAACCTTATTTATGTATTTTTTTGCAATTTCTATATCATCAGAAACTAATATATTTTCCTCTGTAAGTTCTTTGACAATTAGATTGGGTGAAAACTTGCCTAATTCTTTTGCAAGTCTCTGTGGTTTAATTAGCAAAGGCGAATAAGATGTAATTGCTTTTGCAACTTTTTTTGGTGTTAAAATAAAAACAAGATCTGCACCTGTTCTCATTGCTGCAAAAGATGATAAAGCAGGTGCTCCATAGAATGGACCTCCACCTATAACTAGAATCCTTCCATTTTCTCCCTTATGTGATTCTTTTTTTGGTTTTTTATAAAAGACCTTTAGTTCCCCGGGTCCAACATAGTCTAATGCTTTCTTTGGTATTTTTATATCAACGATTTTTATGTTGCCACAGTTTTTTTTGTTCATTCCTTTTTTTATATCATGAAATGTGACAGTGTGATCTGGTTTTATTGATAGTTTTGTTTTAAAACCTGTTGGAATATCTACTGATAAAATGATTTTATCTTTTTTGCTGTTTATTTTTTTTACAATTGATTTATATGGTTCTCTCAACTCTCCATTGATTCCAATTCCAAGCATTGAATCTAGTATTACATCATTTTTCTCAATTAATTTGCTAATTTTTTTTAAAGAATTTATATCATATATTTTTGCACTTGTTTTTTTTAATTTTTTAAAATTATCTCTTGAAATTTGTGAATGTATTTCTTTAGGTTTTCCAATTAAAAAAACTGAAACATTAAACTTTTTTGATAAATGTCTAGAGGCAACAAGTCCATCTCCTCCATTATTACCCTTCCCACTTATTACTAATATATCTTTTTCTTTGGGGTTAATTTCTTTTATAATATAATCAGAAACTCCCTTTCCAGCATTTTCCATTAAAATTTTTGCAGGGGTTCCATAAAATTCTGAGTTGATATCTGATACATGTACTTCTTCAGCAGTAAGCATAATTTATAAAACAAATAAGAGGTCTAAAAAGTTTAGGTTAATTTAAAGAATAAACCCTAGTTTTATTAAGAAAGCAATTAAACCTACTATTCCAGTTAGTAAACCTAATATAAAACCTGTTAAACACAAAACAAAGTGTCCATTTTTAAAATAGCCTACTGAACCAAAGATTATTGCTAGTATCCCGATTGGCCCGTGAATAAATGGAAAAACAAGAAAAAACTTTCCAATAAATGGAAAAAAAATCAACCATATCGTTACAAAACCTATTAATCCTAATATAAAAGAACTCAAAGCATAACCTGTTATTTTTTTGCTCAAAGTCATATTTGTCCTCTCTACTTTTTATCTTCTGGAAAGTTTTTTTTCTATTTATCTATTGCTTTTTATTTAGATTTTAAGACAAACAAATGTAATTAATTTTCAAAATCTTAAAATACTTCATATCTATTGTTGACCTAATAATCTAAATGGACGGTTAAATGAAATGATGCCTGGTATGCCTGGAAAAATGAATCCCAGACAAATGCAGCAAATGATGAAACGACTTGGAATAAACATTAAAGAAATTGATAACGTTGAAGAAGTGATCATTAGAACTAATACTAAAGAGTACATTATTGATAATGCTGAAGTAACAATTATGGATGCAAAAGGTCAAAAAACCTATCAAGTTACTGGTAGAGCAAGGGTAGAAGATAGAGAAGAAAAAATACCTGATAAAGATATAGATCTGGTTGTCGAGCAAACTGGTAAAAGCAAGGAAGAAGCTGAAAAGGCACTCGAAGAAAGTAATGGAGATATTGCTGAAGCAATTATGAAATTAACAGAGTGAAATTTTATTTATTATAAAAATACATCCTTTTTGATCTATCATCAATAATTGATCTTTCACCAATTTTATTCATAAAATTACTAGCTGATTTAGCCTGGAATCTAGTTCTATTTTCAGCTTGCTCAACTGTATTTATCTCATGCAAACAAAAACTCAAAGAACGTATTTTCCATCTATAATAGTATTGATCCAAATTATCAATGCTATATTTTTTTACAAACCAATATAGAAGTTCAACCCAGAGGTTTATGTCAATTCCTTTGGTTTTTTCATAAAAAGATTGAAAATCCTCTGTGTTTTTTAAATTAAAAAATAGATCATCATGAGGTAGATGCAATCTTTTCATAAGGCTTAGTGTTTTTGTTGTTCTTTTTACTTCTTTTTTTACATCCATATATGTTTCATCAAATGTTGTATTTTTTTTGAAAGGAGAAGAAATCATAGTAATTGGGCTAGTTTTTTTTCTGACCTGTAAGTTATAGAAATATTGTACCATTCTTATTGCTTCAACAAAACATTCATTGAACATTTTTCTTAAGTTAGTAAGGGTTTTTTTACCATGCATTTTTTGGCCGAGATATACCTCGCCCATTCTATATCCATACATAAGTGACTTCATTGTGATAAATGTATCAATACCCCATCCAAATGGTGGTTTTATTCCCTTGTTAAACATGTCTTTTAAAACTTTTTTATTTAATGCTAGTTCACCACCTAGAGGTTGGTCTATCTCCCAGGCTTGGGGAAGAAACATAGCAATTATTGGTTTTGTTATGTGCCGTGTTATTTGCCCGTCAGCAGGGTTTCGTGAAAAAGCAGCTTTTATAATATCAACATTTCTATCTAATGGTTCAAACAAAAGAGGCATCCATTTACTAATATTTGGGTTATAAATATCGCCATCTATATACCCAATATTATCAAAGTCTTGCTTTATTGCTGCAAGACCTCCATTTATCATTCCAATACCTTTACCAAATCTATCTGTTCTTACATATTTTTTTTCAAAAATTACTTCGATTTTTTTGTTTTCTCTTTTTTTAAGTCTGTCAAAAGTTTCCTTGTTAGACCCATCAGATATTATGACCTTATCAACTGTTCCTGAATCTAGTGCCTGCTCAGCTATTGAAATTGGATTTAAGCCTTCATTTTTTGATATCACAAGTAAACAATTACCCGGCATATTTTCCTCACCACAATCAAATAATTGAAGATATCATTTTATTGAAAATAGGTAACATTTTTTTACTATAAGTTTTTATCTTTTCTATCCTAACCCATCCTCTAAAAA
>CAZKQS010000127.1:0-4295 GCA_964554985.1 uncultured Thermoplasmatales archaeon
CTCAGACTGGTGCTGGCATCCAAGCGGCAATAGATAGCCTTCCAGCTACTGGTGGTGAAGTTTACATACCTGCAGGTACTTACACTTTATCTTCAAGATTACAATTTGGTAGTTCTAATTCTAATATAACACTTAATGGTGCAGGACAAAGTACTATATTAAAGTTAGATAGTGGAGTAAATCACGACGTCATAAGAGTTCAAGGCGCTACGAATTTAAAATTTAAAAATTTTAAGATAGATGGAGACGGAACAAATCAAACGTATGGAAATGGGATTAAGTTAGAAACTGACTCAAATAATATTCTTATAGAAAACGTTTATTTTTATGATGTATGGGGGAACGGGGTTTATGCTGGTACGTGTGATAAGATACAAATAATAAATTGTGAGTTTAACACTATAGGAACAGGAACAGGGATAGACCTGTCTGTTTATGGGTGTGGTATAAAAGCAGAGTATTGCAAGAACATTGATTTTAGCAATAACTTATTCGACACCATCGCCTCAAGCGGAGTACAATTACATGGCAAAGCATCAGGATACTTATCAGAGTATTTTACAATAAACAACAACAGGTTTATAGCAGTTAATGGCAGTCAGAAAAGCGGCATAATGCTAACAAGTGTGACAGGGAAAGGCAACATCGTTGGTAATGTAATGCGAGATTTTAGTAGTGTGCACCCTGGAATAAATGGGGTTTTTTGTGACGGGGCAGACGTCGTGATTGCTGACAATGTTCTTATTGGTGTTAGTGGCGTAGGTGTTGAGATTCAAGATGATGCGCATCGTTGTACTATAACAGGTAATCTTATTAAAAATGATGGTGGTCAGAATGGTATTTATTTGAATAGTAATTATTGTATTATTTCTAATAATGTGGTAGATTCTTGTTTGCGAGGAATTTACATTGCTAGTCCTAGCGTAGGACATATTATTACTGGAAATGTTTTAAAAAACGCTCAAGACACTGATGATAGTGCGGGGGTTAGAATTGTTGCGAGTGATGGAAATGATGTTGAAGATTTGACTATTTGTAATAATCAGATTTATGATGACCAGGGTTCTCCAACTATGGATTATGGTATTTATGCTACGGCAAGTGGTGGTAGTGTTGTTAAAAACGTGGTGTGTGAGAATAATTATTTTAAGGGCATAATTACTAAGAATATTAGTGGTGTTGGGGGGTGCGTGGTTGTTGTTAATGGTTCTACTAGTGCGGATATTCAAGCAGCTATAGATAGTCTTCCAGCTACTGGTGGAGAAGTTTATATTCCAGCAGGAACTTATACTTCGTCAAATAAAATTCTTCTAAGCTCTTTAAGTAATATTATGATTAGAGGAGCAGGAAATTCTACAATCATTACTATGGCGAATAGTGTAAATAAAAGCGTTATAGAAGTCACGTCTTGTGACAATATTAAAATCTGTGATATTTATATCGATGGTAATGGTCCCAACAATACCGGTAGCGTAAACTATGGTGTTGATGTCAGCGGCGGAACAGATTTCAATATGGAGAATTGTTATATTTACAACACAGATAACCAATCATGTAGACTTTATAATTCATTAGTAGGAGCAAATATTACTAACTGCACATTTGATACTCCTGGAGATGATGCATTCACTTGTGTTGATGCTACAAATGTAAAAGTGAAAGGTTGTACAGCAACGAACACACCAGGAGCAAATAATAGTGGGTTCGGATTTTATGCTACTGATGCTAATTGCAAACGTAATATAATAAGCGATTGTATATCATACAGTAATGCAGGTAATGGCTATCATTTCGAAGGGGCTAATAATATTCTTGCTTCAAGTTGTATTAGTAGAGATAATGCTAAATCTGGCTTTGCAGTTTTAGAAGAAGCTGGTGGTCAAGACGGTGAAAGTATCCAACTTGATAATTGTCATTCATATAATAACACAGAAAATGGATTTACAATTAATGGTACAACTGCTAGAAAAGTAATACTTAATGCTTGCAAAGGTTACGATAATACATTGATGGGTATAAACATAAACGGTGACCTAACAGGTAATAGCAATATCATTATTTCTGCTTGTATTTTAGATAATAACGATGATTATGGTATCCAAGTTCAAGCTGGAAAATTTGTCACTATTGATGCTTGTCATTGTATAAATCATCAAACAGATAATTATGGTCTTGGCATCTATGTTAAAACAGACGCAAGTTTTGTTACTGTTAAAGGTTGTACTCTTGCTGAAAATAATGGGGCTGGAATTACAATTGATGGTGCTGATGATGTAACAGTTGTTGATAATACTATAGTAAATAACGGACAATTTGATGGTAGTCAAGACGGTATTAATATATCGAATAATTCTACTAGTCTTATCATAAGAGGTAATAAAATCACTGACACTCAAGGTGTACCAACACAAACATACGGCATTGATGTTGGTACAGGATGTACTAATTGTATTGTCACAGGAAATAATTTAGTTGATAATAAGACTGGCGCAATCAACGGGACATTTGGTGCAGGAAGCGATGTCTCTCATAATATAACAACGTAGGTGAATAAAAAATGGTAGAAGAACATGCGGGATTTAAAGCAACGGGGACTGTATATTTAATAGATGAAAATACTCAAATTACAAAAGATGGTAGTAATAATTATGTGCGGGGGAATATTACAGAATGACTGATTATAAAAGAGACGTAAGGGATTTTGAAGGAGACATCCAAGCGGCAATAGATAGCCTTCCAGCTAGTGGAGGAGAAGTTTATATTCCAGCAGGAACATACACGAGCTAAAAAAAGATGAGTTATGACGTTGGAAGATACGACAGGACAGTGTATGATGAATGCAGTTATTCAGACGGCAGTGATACAGGAGCAGAACTGATAGGAATCACAACAGAAGACTTCAGAAACGGGCCACTCAACGACTTAGGAATAACAATAAGTTGGGAAGAAGTCACAAAAACAACCAATAATATTAGCGGAGATGAAACACTAACATACTCTAGTGCAGAAAACAAAACAGTATATTTCACAAAAAGAATGATACGATACGAACAAGGACCAATAGGACTCATAGACTTAGGAGATGCAACAATACTATCACCCACGGATTACGGATTCAAAAAAGACGACAAAATAACAGTTAGAGGAGAAACATACATCATAACAGAAGTATTAAGAGGAAGAGCGGACAGCGAACACTTATTTGATACGTGTAAATTAATAAAACTAGAATAAAATGCCCCTTGGAATATCAAGTGATGATTTCTCGAACGGAGTACTAAATGATATGGGGGTAGTTGTTGATTGGGAAGAAGCCACAAAAACAACTGATAATATTAGTGGTTCAGAAACATTAACATACGCTGCAACAACAGAAAAAACTGTAGTATTCAGAAAACGAGTTCAACGATACATACAAGGAAAAGAAGGACTCATCGACCTAGGAGACGCAATAATATTAGCAACAACAAGTTATAATTTTAAGAAAGATGACAAAATAAGTTATGATGGAGAAACTTATATTATCACAAAAGTCATACAAAGATGGGCGGATGATGAACACTTATTTGATTCTTGCACATTAATAAAAACGAATAATACATGATGGCAACCTTTAATGAATGCGTTGAAAAAACAAAAGAAATATTGGCAACAGACCTAGAAGAAGAACTCATAAATAATGCTGCAAAAGCCATACAAGGACACCAAACCGTTTTTGACCCAGTAAGAACAGGCTACTTATTAGGAAATATTAAAGTAAAACGAACACCCAACGGTGTAGAATGCAGTTTCCCACACTATGCCCAATACTTAGAATTCGGAACAGGCCTTTACGGGCCAAAAAAGAAAAGGATTTATCCAACGAAAAAACAAGCATTAGCATGGGGGAAAGACCTTGGAGAAGGCAAAAAACAATACGTTTTTAAAAGCATTAAAGGAATGCGACCCGCCCCCTTCATACGACCCACATTCCATCAACGATTCACAGAATTATTAGTCAATGCATTAAACGAAGGATTCAAAAATTATGAAATCAAGTAAATAGTTTATAAACTTCAAATGCCAAATATGACTAGTACAACGTGAAAGATGGCTACAATAGATTTCAAGGAGGTATTGGAAGAAATAATAGTTTTTCTTAGAAACCAAGATATTTTTTCAACCACCCAAAGGGGTGTTACCACAACAACAGAAGAATTTGATGGTGATGATTCTCAAACAGACTTTACTCTTACACAAACAAGCGTTAAAAACGTTCGAAGCATAACCATTGGAGGAACAGCTCAAACATTAGG
>CAZKQS010000128.1:0-4270 GCA_964554985.1 uncultured Thermoplasmatales archaeon
CATTTCTAATTTTCATTTGTTTTTATTTTGTTTTTTAAATGTTGTATTTTTTCTACCCTATTTCTTAAAAGGGTTAATTTTTTAAGTTCTTGATTAATAAAGAAAACATCAATATATGTTTTAGATGGAAGAATAGAAATAGTAGAACCATATGATGTATTTAATTGCATTTTAAGGTTCGTCCTTTTTAAAATTAATTCCTGTATCTTCTTATCCAATTTTGTCATATTATAATTCTTTAAAAAAAGTAAAATCTAATGATCTTTTATGCTTACAATCTAATGCAAGAACTTTTTCACATTCTTCCAAATCACCTGGACAATATGAAATAAAATTATAATATAGTTTTTCTTCAAGTTCAACTAACTTATCAAAATCACCACCCAACAAATCAAACAAGAATAATTCTTGATGTGGTTTTCGGTTAGTAAAGTCAGTAAAATCATCTAATAATTGCTTATTTGTATATAAATTTTTATCCATAATAATGTTTTTAAGTTCAGTTACAAATATAAAAATAATATTTGATTAATCCAAATAATTTAACATTTCTTGAAATCTCCAAAAAATTCTATCCATAGCATCATCTTTATTAACAAACCCAGCCCAATTAACTTCGTGTTTATCTAATTTAGATTTATCAATAACAATTTTTTCTTTAGGTCTAGCCACAAAATATATAACTCTTTTATATACTCTGTCTTTAGCATCAGTATAATCTATAACACCAATTTTCTTTTCAATATCATTAACATCAATATCTATACCCACTTCTTCTTTTGTTTCTCTAATTGCAGCATTAATATAAGACTCCCCTTCTTCTACTTTCCCTTTAGGGATAGTATAAGTTCCATACCAAGGTGCTTTAGTTGGGTGAGCTAATAACATCTTATTATTCTGTATTATAAGCAATCCTGCTGATTCTACCGTTTCCATATATTATTTTATATAAAAAAAGGTATTAAGTTTAAAAACCCAATACCTTTTTAATTTACTTTAATCGTTTATGATTACTTCTTTTTAATTTTATCTTTGATTTTTTCATAAAGTTCTTTGATATCTTCACCTAAATCTTTAACATCTTCAACAAATTTTTCTTTAAGATTTTTAGTAATAGGTTTTAGGTCTGCCCATTCTTTTAACATCTTCTCTTTTTCGGCTATTGTTAACTTTTTGTCTTTTAAAGCTTCAAAAGTAACTTGAACAAATTCCTTAAATTCTTTAGCCATTTTTTTGAATACATTAAAATAAAACCATAAACCACCAGAAATCATAACGATTAAAACAAGTACGAGAACAATTAATAAAATTTTCATATTTTTATATCTTCTTTTTCTTTATATATTAAAACAAAAGGGTCAATTTTAGATAAAAATTACACACTTTGTTCTTTTATCTGATTGATATAAACATTTCGAAAATATTGTTTGTGGGTTTTTAATATTTCTTGATAAAATTCTCTTAATTTTGCATGTAATGTGTTTTCCAAATTATCTTCATCTGAAATAGAATCATATGATTTAAAAAACTTATTATATATTAATAACATTCTTCTTATTCTTAAATCTTCTGGTGTAATGTATTCATATTTTTCTTTTAATTCTTTGATTTCTGTTTCTGAATGACACAAATAATGTGTGAATAACCACTTTGGATATACATCTGTGTTTAGAAATTCATTTGTGTTTAATTTCCATTTTATAATATAGTCTGTACCACGATTCCAAATATCACTATTTTTCCAATGATATTCAGAAAATATATCTGTATCTGTATCAGGTGGGTTTTTAAAGAACAAATCAAATTTTTCTTCTATATATGAAGTATGTGGTGAAATTGTACTGTTATATGATGTATCATCAATACGATCATCTGCCGTCTTAAATAAAACAAAATACATATAAAGATTATTTAATTTCTTTATAGTTAACATATCACTTAATTTTAAAAGGTTCTATAATAAAAGTAGTATCTTCTTTGAGTATAACAAGTCTGTTGCTGTCATTTTCATCATCAATGACAACATAATATTCAAGGGATAAACTTTGTTTTAATACACCTGTAAAGATGTGATTATCACCTCTTTTAATATCGACTTTTTTATTTAATAAATTATCCATTTTCTTTTTTATTTTAAATTCACAAGTTCTTATATATTAAAATCATTTACAAGAATTATGCAAATATACATAATTATATTGTAAAATACAAATTTAGTTTGATTTATTCTATAACTTTTATAATTCTAATAATAGAAGTGGAATCATCATTTATTTTAACATATACACCGGGTACATAATAAATTGCATCATAAATAGTATCTATTATTCCTGTATTTATATTTATTATTTCATATTGGTGTGCTACATTGGGATTATAATTATGATCAATTGTTAATATTCGATATGTGGGGGTACACCCGCTATTAAAAAAAAATAAAAGAAAAAACAGAATAATTTTTTTCATTAATCTTCCCACAATCTTTTTTGTCCTACTATTTCATCTTTTACTTTAGGATCAAATTCATAATGCCATTGACCATTGTGTTTATATAGTTTATTCTTATCCCATACTTTATGTTTCCAACCACCAATGCGATTGTCTTTTATAATTTGTGCAACTTTTATAAAAAACTGTCCATATTCGTTTTTATCAAAATAATACCATTCACCATCTTTACCCTTATATTCTATTGCAGAATTCCCAATATCACTTACATGTCTTATATCATCGTCATCTTCTCTAACTTCATCAAAATCACCATCAGCCCCCGTTGACATTGTAATAGCATCATCATTATTAATATAATCATTATGATATTCTGAATATACAGCATAATCTTCATCTATATATTCTTGTTCAAAATCTGACCATCTCATATGATTTTCTACATAAGTATCTGTTGCATATGTACCATATTGTTCTATGTATATTGCATCATCCTGTGTTCTATATTCATCACCATATTCACACCAAATTAAATCATCTTCATCGAAATATTCACCATAATAATCAACATATACTCCTTGTTCACCTGCATTTTCATAACCACCACCAGTATCTTCTAGGAAATATACATCATATCCACTATTTCGTTCATCTTCATCGTTTGTTAAATATTTTAATTCAACATTAAACCATTTCATTGTATCCATATAAGGATATTGATCAGTGGGTTCAAATGTTGGTAAAGTTTTCATATATCTTATTGTTGTTGTATTATCTTTTGTATCTACAATACTCGCTGATGCTGACATATTTTGACTACCTTTGTATAACCATCCTTGTTTTTCCGCATATTGTTTAAACATAGCCATATCTGTTTCATAACGATAATATATTCTATCCATAAATGTTCTACCTGATGGTTGTGCTAATTTCCACACAAGAGCTCTACCGACAATCTTATCTTCTCTTCCTTCAACATCTGACATTAATATTAATAAACTAACATCTTTATTTTGTGCATAAAAATTAACATAATCCCCACAATAATCATATCTCATACAAGAACTAGCTAATGGTGAGCCGTGTACTGGTGTATCATCATCAGGATTTCTGACATCATATTTATCTTGTCTATAATATCTTATTATATCTTCACCATTTACTAAATTAAATCTATCATCAAAATTTTCAGATGATTTTCTCTTAGCTATAACTGATTGGACAAAAGATTCTATATCATTACCTGGATCTCCACCTTGTTTAAATTCTTTTGGATACACTTTATTTACAAAAGCACCTATTTTAACTTGTGCTCTATTTTTAGTTAAAATGGGAGAGCTACTAGTATGATCAAAATTATTCATATCATCTAATTTCTTTTTAGCGTCCATTTCTGTTATTTCTAAGTCAGCATTTTTATAAGCACCAATTAAATTATCATATGCTTTATTTGAATTTATCAATGAAAATTTATTATCTGCTTCATCGGATAAATCAACAAAAGTTACTTTTTTATCTTCTCGTTGTTTATCAGTTTCTATTAACTTTTTAGCAATAGGATGACTTATTTTACTTAATAACTCCTTTAATCTAGCAGAAATAACAAAAGGTAATTCTGTTACACCGTGAAATTTTGGTTTCTCTGCTTCTAGCATTAAACCTACTAAAAAATCATTAAAATCTTTAACTTTTTTCATTTTCTATTTCTTTTAATTTGTCTTTTAATTCATTTATATAATATTCACCATCTGTGTGTTTAAAATATGGTTCTCTTGGATCATCTACATGATAATATTCCAAATCACGTATACTTCCATCATTA
>CAZKQS010000129.1:0-4269 GCA_964554985.1 uncultured Thermoplasmatales archaeon
ATTTAAGATTTTTTCTCTAGGTTTGATAATTACTTTTTTTACCTTTTTTTATCTTGGAGATCGCTTTATTATTTTTGGAGTTTTGCACTGTATAGGTTTATCAATTATTTTTTCAATTCCTTTTATAAGATATAGATTTTCAAATCTTTTTTTAGGTTTATTTTTTGTTTTGTTTGGAATTATATTAAAAAATTACACTTTTGATTTTAGTTATCTTTTGTTTTTTGGCTTTAGGCCAGATAATTTTTCAACAGTTGATTTTTTTCCAATTTTTCCTTGGTTTGGAGTTGTTCTTATTGGTATAAGTTTAGGAAATTATCTTTATCCATCATACAAAAGAAGATTTAATATTCCTGATCTATCAAACTTAAAACCAGTAAAATTTTTAGGGTTTCTTGGAAAAAATTCTCTTTTAATCTATTTTTTACATCAGCTAATTATTGTTGGAATTATTTATTTGATTAATATTTTAGGTTAAGAGGACTATGTTCTACCCCTTTTCCTTTCTCTATTTTCCCTACCTTTTTTACTGTGTTTTTCGTGTGTTTTTTTAGGATTTTTATTGCATTTTCCACTTCTTTTTTATCTACAATTATTGCTAGTCCCATTCCCATGTTAAATGTTTGATACATTTCTTTATCTTCGACATTTCCTTTTTCTTTTAAAAAATTAAATATTTCTTGTGGTTCTAGTGGTTTATCTATTACAAATTTAACATTTTTATTTAATCTTTTCAGGTTCCTTAGTCCTCCACCTGTAATATGAGCTATTCCATGTGGTTTTATTTGTTTTAAAAGTTCTTTTGCTTCTTTTACATAGATTTGGGTTGGAGTTAAAAGCACTTCACCTATTGTTTTTCCTCTGTATAGGTCATTGGGAAATTCATCTGTATAAAAAAGATCTGCGTTTTGAATTATTTTTCGTACAAGTGTATATCCATTTGAATGTATCCCACTACTTTTTATTCCAATTATCACATCCCCCGGTCTTATTTTTTCACCAGTGATTATGTCTTCTTTTTTAACATAAGCAAGGCAAGTTCCTGCTAGATCAAAACCGTTTACAATTTCTGGAAGAGATGCTGTTTCACCACCTATTATTGAAATATTTGCTTTTTTTGCCCCGGTATAGAGTCCTTTTCCTATTTCATCTGTAATTTTTGGATCTGGGTTGTCTATTGCAAGATAATCAACAAATGACAATGGCTCAGCTCCAACACATATTGCATCATTTACATTCATTGCAATGCAGTCTATTCCAACTGTATCATATTTTTTTATTTGTTCAGCAATCATTATTTTGCTACCAACCCCATCTGTACAGAGAACTAATGCGTATTTTTCGAATTCTATCATTCCTGCGTAGTGTCCTCCAAGTGGTTTGCCGATTCCTTTTCTTGTGTTTTTCATATTTTTTATGATCTGTTTTATTGCTTTTTCTTCCTTTTCGATGTCTACTCCGCTTTCTTTATAGGTCATTTTTTTCAATTTTATCATCCTTCAAACTTGCTATTTTCAATTCTGTATCTTATTTGATATGATAAACTTTTTTTATAAAATGGTGGGTTTTGTTAAATAACATTTATAAATAATAAGCTATAATATTTATATTGGAAGCAAATATGAATAAGAAATTAATTGTTGTATTGGTATCTATTTTAGTTTTATTTCCACTTTTCTCTGGTTGCTTGGAAGAAACGGAGCCAGTTAATAAAAAACCCTCTGTTGAAATTTCTTATCCTAAACCTGCTTCTTCTGTATCTAAAATTGTTACAATATCTGGAACTGCAACAGATCCTAATGGTGATAAAACAATCAAACTTGTTGAAGTATTTGTAAATAATTCATGGGTTTCTGCTGATGGATATACAAAATGGAGCTACAATTGGGATACTTATAAACTCAAAGATGGTGTGTATACAATAAAGGCCCGTGTATGGGATGGTGATCTATATTCAAATGTTGAAGATGTAGCAGTTACTGTCAATAACCCTGATGTTATAGATACAGATTCTCATAAATTCGCTGTTTTTACTTTTGTTGGTAATTTTCCTGAGGATAATGAAAGTAAACTTGGAAATGGCGGGTTTTATTTATCTGAAGAAATGGCCAAGTATTTAGTTGAGGAAAAAAATTATCCCACATCAAATATTTATATTCTTTTTGACGATGGATGGATTAGATCTGATAATGGTTTTGGCAAGCGTCTTGAAACTCTTCAAGAGCGTTATCATAAATATGATTTTTTCTATGGCGCAGCAACAAAAGAAAATTTTGTATCTGTAGTTAATTATGTTGTTGAATCTTCTAATAACTTTGATGATAGTGAGGTATTTTTATGGGTGTCAAGTCATGGCTGTGGTGATAATGAGAATCAATTTACTGGTGGTAAACTATTTGAGAGAAGCTCGATTTTTCTTTGGGATGATATTTTAACTGATAAAGAGTTAGGTATTCTTCTTCAGAATCTTAAATCAGAGGAAACTTGTGTTATTGTTGATGCATGTTATAGTGGTGGTTTTGCAGATAAAACAATTTTTAACATTCCTGAGTTGTTTTTGTTTAATTCTGGAATTCCTTCTAATGGTAGAGTTGTAATTTCTGGTGCTAGTAAATTTAGGGTAGGTTATGCTAGTGTAAAAGAAGGTCCACTTTTTAGCCTGCTTTGGTTTTATGGTCTTTTTTCAGGTGAAGCTGATGGGTTTAAGGGAGGTTTTTTAAATAATGGAAAACCATCTAAGTTTAATTTCTTTAAAGATGGAGAAGTCTCAGTTGAGGAGGCTTTTTTCTATGCTAAATATCTTCTTAGAACAGACAAAGAATTGGAAGACTACAGTAAGATGGAACCTCAAATTAGCGATAGGTATCCTCATTTTGGTTTTATAAGAAACTATAAAGGTTTAATTCTTGGTTAGTAGATATTTTTAAAGTAATTTTTTTTAGGTTTTTTAAATCTATTTTTCTTATAAGATATAAGTATACTGGAAATATAAAATAAAAGTAAATATAAAAAACAAAAAATTTAAATATGTTACACCTTATGTTTGTTTTATAGTATATTTATATAATAAAAGCAAAAACTTAATAAAGGTATAAGTATACATATAAATACAGAATAATATATAAATAGAAATATTTGGTGATTAAATGAATCTTAAGAAAAATGATAAGATAATCGCTGTTGTTGGAGTAATAATTTTAATAGTAGCTGCAATCGGGATAATAATATACACGCCGCAAGATGACAAAGATCAAATTGAACCACCTAAAGAAGAAAAAACTCTTTTTAATGTTTTATATGATGAAGTAACAGTTACTTCTGAAACAATTACAAAGACATTTGGTGGAGGACTTCTTTTAAAAAGTGCTTCACAGATAAGTGATGACGAACTTTTTACAATAACTAGAGAAAATGTAAAAAGTGTTGAATTTAACATTACCTACAAAGATAATAAGGTAGGCGGGTTGTTTGGTTTATTGTTTAAAGGAATGATTGGAAATGATAAATTAGATGTTAAAATAATGGACCCTGATGGAACTGAGAAAGCTGCCCCAAAAATTAGTGGTTCAGGTAATGTTATGGTAGAATTTATAGGTATAAATCAGATGATTGATACATCACCAATTGAAGCAGAATCAGAAAGTGAAGCAATTGAAGAACTTGAATCAAGATATGTGTCAAGCTGGAAAGATCAATCATTTGCAATGACTGCAACACATAAAGTTTCTGAAACCCTTCGTCCATTACTAAGACTAAGAGAAAGACTTGACAAAGATAGTTTTGATATTGATATAACTTATACTTACTATGATTACGATGTTGAAAACGTAGATACTATTGAATATGATAATGAAAACGATGAAATGAACGAACAAAACTCAAACTCTGAACATAAATGGTCAGGCATTAAATCAATGTCTGGAAGAGACTGGTAAAAACTAATAAATCTTTTAAATTTTAAATCTTAGAAGGGCACCAATCCCTCCTATACCTTCCATTTTTTTACCTGCATCATGCATGGTATTAATGATTGTAAAATCACTTCTAGTTTCTTTTGCAATATCTAATAATTCTTCACCATTTTTTGTCCTAACTAGTTCATCAGTAATAAGCAAATTTTCAACTGCACCACTCTTAAGAGCATGTTTCACTTCTTTTTTTCCATATGTAGCTAAGCCATTTTTTTTAATTTCTGAAAAAAGTTTTTCAACTAAATCAGTTTCAACAACAACTCTATTTTCTTTAGTGATTTGCTTTACAACACCTGTT
>CAZKQS010000130.1:0-4266 GCA_964554985.1 uncultured Thermoplasmatales archaeon
AAAAATAACAAAGTTATTTTTACTAAAATTTGAAAAATAATAAAGAAAAAAAGGTTATTTATTTATCCAAATGTACATCCATCTGTGGATAAGGTATACCTATTTCTTCTTTGTCATATGCTTGTTTTAATGTTTTATTGAAATCAAAGAAAAAACTCCAGTAATCCTCTTTTTTAACCCATGGTCTGATAGTAAGGCCCACTGCTGAGTCACCCATCTCGCTTACTGCAACCATTGGTGCAGGGTCTTTAAGGACTCTATCGTCTTTTTTAAGTAAGTCCATTGCTGTTTTTATTGCTTTATCAATATCGTCGTCATAACCTATACCAATTGACATATCTACTCTTCTAGTTGGGTTATGTGTGTAGTTTGTGACATTTCCTCCCCATACTTGTTTGTTTGGAATTATTATGTGTTTATTGTCTGGTGTATCTAGTTCAGTTAAACTTATTCCAACATTTTTAACTGTACCGCTTTCTCCACCAGCATCTACATAGTCTCCTTTTTTGAAAGGTTTAGTAATTGCTATCATAAAACCTGAGGCAACATTACTTAAGGTATCACCCAGTGCAAATCCAAGTACAAAACCCATGACTACTGATATACTTACAAGCGCTGCTCCTATGTCTACACCTAAAAAACCTATAGCAGTACCAATTACAAAAATGTAGAGAATTATTCTTACAATTCTAGTTGTAAACTCAGCTAGTATTTCATCTAATTTTGCTCTTAGCATCCATTTTTTTAGTAGGCTTGATAGTATTTTTACAACTGCAAAACCAATTATTAAGGTTAGAATTGCAAAAATTATTTCGATTATGCTTATTCCAAGGATTATATCTTTTGATAGATTTATTCCACCTATTATTATATCTGCCATTATTTCTTTCCTCCACTAAATATTATTTTTTTTCTCCCCCGAGAATATATTATTAAACAAACTATTGCTATTTAAAGCCTTACAAGAATGTTTTTTTTAGAACTTTAAGACCGAAAATTAAAAATATATTTTACAAAAGAGTTTATCTAACATATTCTTTTTTTACATATTTACTTGTGTAAAGAGTTACAAGCGCGCCATATTTTAGTTTGAATTTTACAGTATCCCCTACTTTATATGAATTATTTTTTATATGTAAAAGTACGTGGTCGCTGCTGCTTCCTAGTATCTCTATATCTTTATCAAAAGGTAAGAGATCATCTGGGATTGTGTCCTGATTTCCAACTGCAATTATTGCTCTGTTTATTGTTCCCTTGTCTTTAAATTCTGGAGTTTTACCAAATGCGTTCTGTGTGATTTTTCCATATGGTTTTGATTCTTTGTGTTTGTATTCTATTATTTCAGCTTCTAAAATAAATGTATCCTGATATGTATTAGTAATAGGTGTCCTGTTTACTGTTTCTAAGCCAAGTAATATTCCTTCACCAATTCTTAGATTGTTTATCCTTGTTTTTTCTTGGTTTTTTAATAAAAGTGGAATGTTTGCTGAGTTTCCACCTGAAATCATTTTAAAATTTAGATTGTGTTTTTCCTCAGTTTTTTTAACTATATCTAAAAATTCTTCTATTTTTTCTTTTGTTGGAACCACTCCTCCAAAACAAGCAAGGTTCATTCCTATTCCATAGAGTTCTATTCCACCAAGTTTTTTTATTTCTTTAATTGTTTTATCAAGGTTTTTATCGGGAATTCCTTCTCGAAGATCTCCCATTTCAACCATTAAAATAATCTTATGTTTCTTTTCTTGTTTTATACTTATTTCTGATATTTTTTTTATTACCTTAATTTCAGTATTTAGTGAAATTTGAGCGTTTTCTACAACTTTTTTTATTTCTGAAAGCATAGGTGTTCGAAGCTGCATGAAATCTGTTTTTATCCCATGTTTTGTCATATGTTCAATGTTTGATATTCTTGAGTCAGCAATTCCTTTGCACCCTCCGGATAGCATTGACTTAGCTACGTTTTCATCGCCGCATGTAGCTTTAGTTACACCAAAAACTTCAATTTCTGCTTTTTTTGATGCTTTTACTATAGTTTCAGCATTGTGTCTTATTTTTTCTAGGTTGATTAAAAGTCTTGGATAGGTTTTACTTATTTGTATACCTCCATAAGATAGTTTAAAATATAGTTTGAGGTATCAATTACATCTTGTTTATTTACATACTCATTTGGAGCATGAATGTTTCCTCCGCCTGGTCCAAAGATCAATGTTGGTACTTTTGTTCTGTTTCCAAATAGATTGAAATCTCCAACACTACGCGTTGAAAACTTACACGGCCTAGGATCCGTTTCTTCATTTTTCATCTCTTTTTTTGTTTTCGAAATGTTATCGACAAATGAGTCAATGTATTCTGACTCATCAAATAGATATGGTTTATATTCAAGTTCTGGACCTGGTACATGTCTTCTAAAGATTTCAACTTGAGATTTTAATCTAAGTGCTTTAATAATCTTTTTTATTTCTCTAATTACTGATTTAGCTGTTTCACCTAACATGATCTGTCTATTTACTAGAATCCTACAGTAACTAGGAACAGTAAATGATTGATCTCCGCCTTCTATATTTAACACAACATAATGTCCCCTACCTCTTTTTATGTTTGTAAATATATCAAATCTGGCTAGTTCTGAAATTAGAGTTGATGCATCATGCAGTGCATTTATACCTGTCGAAGGATGTGATGCATGAGCTGCTTTACCATAGAAATCAATACAAAATAAAGCTCTTCCTTCCGCACCAATTACTGGTACTGGAAAATTTGATTTATGTATCCGTCCATGTGTAAAACAGTAATCGTTTTGTGTAAGAATTGGTGAGGGTTCTGGAACAATTATAAAATCATAGTCTTTAAAATCAAATTCTTTTAAAAGAGTATCTGTTCCAAGTGAAAAAGGTGCTTCTTCACCAAATACAAGGCTTAAGAATATCTCTCCGTTGATCTCTTTTTTTCTTTTAAGTAATGAAATTAAAGAGGTAATTGCCGCAGCACATCCTCCTTTCATATCAGCGGCTCCTCTGCCATATATTTTCCCATCATTTTCTTCAGCTGAATATGGATCATGTTCCCATCTGTGTCTTTTATCTACAGTTACTGTGTCAAGGTGTCCATTGAGCATTATTTTTGAGCCTTTTTTGTTTCCTATCTTTAAATAAAGATTTGAAAAATCCTGGTATTCAAGATATGGGTTTTTTTTTGTTTGAAATTGTATATCAAAATCTCTTTCCTTGAAATATTTGTAAACGTATTCGTATATATCGTTTCCATCACGTGTGCTGCTTGGGATTTTTATAAGTTCTTTTGTAAGTTTTATTAATTCCTCTTCTTCTTTTTTACATAGAAGATTCATGTTCTTCTCCGACATAGTGCATCCTATAATATTTTTTCCTTAAACCCATTTTTTCATATAATTTTATCGCTCTTTTATTATTTGTTTCGACATGTAAGGAAAGATCTCCTTTAGTAACTTCTATTGCTTTTTTTAATAACTGAGTTGCAATACCTCTCCCCTTTACGTTTTTCTTTGTAGCAATATATGATAAATGGTATTTTGGGAAAAATGTTTCAAATGGTAATTTTGATAGAATTGTTATTCCAACTAGTGTTTCATGGTCAAATGCACCAATCACGTGTCCTTTTTCAAAAGCATTTTCCACTGCTTCTTTCATTTCATCAATTGGATCAGTAAATTCTAACAGCCAGGTGTCAAGTTTTTTTAGAAATTCTTTGTAAGGCATGTCTAATTCAGATTTTTTCAGTTCTCTTATATCAAGCTTGATTGTTCCATCATCAAGAATTATTACATGGTTTCCATCTTTGATTTTTCCTTCTTTTACTGCTTTTATAAAACCTGTTATTGGAAAAGAATTCTGAAGTGTCATCTTTATTTTTTCTAGTTTTTTTACCTTTGGAACATGTTTTCTTATTTCTTCGTCTTTAACACCAATTGCTCCGCCGTATGTGTCATGTATAGCGTTTAATGCGTCTTGACCGTTCAAGCAATTTGCATTGACCATGTGTCTACTTAGTTTTGTTTTTGTTATGTCTTTTTTTTCAAGTACTATTTTTTTTCTTAAGTTTTTTTTATACGATTCAATTATAGCGTTTCCATTATCTGTGCTTGTCGCCCATATCTTTGGAAGGGTTTGTATTTCTTCGTTTATCCATAGTTCTTTTAGACCCAAATGTAGCCCTGCAATTGATGATCCATTAAAGGTCTGGCAAAAAATTGTATCTATTTCATCTTTTAGTTGTCTGTTTATTTCTTTA
>CAZKQS010000131.1:0-3871 GCA_964554985.1 uncultured Thermoplasmatales archaeon
GTTGGCTTTTGTTTTTCATTTTTTTATGATTTTCCAATAGGTGCATCAATAGTGATTGTTTCTTCAATTATGTTTGCCTTAGCAATTTTAATTTCACCTAAGAGAAAAAAAGGTAGGATTTTTAGGAAAAAATAAAAAAAGATATTTTTTATTATTTTATTATATTGGTTAGGTTTGTTAAGAACTGTAGCAATAATGGACAATCTTGGAAAAACCTATAAAAAAATGGTTGAATATTTTTTTCAACTAAATCCACCTGAACATCAAAAGTTGCCCATTCACTTTCATGCCCATGATTGTCTATTGCTTTTGCTCTTATTCTAAAAGGATTTGTATTCTGATAGAAATCATCCCAACAATGCTCAAAGGCCATTGTTTCACCTGAATAATAGTAATCTGTTGTAAAAATTACTGGACAATCTGAGCAGCGTATCTCATAGTATATTTGATTACCCTGAGGATCAACACTACTTATGCTATATTCACACATTACATTGCAGCATACATGATCAGGACCGTTGATAGTTGGTTTTTCAGGTGATTGTTCACCATTTTCTATTTTTATTTTATTTGTGGATACGCTTGTTACAATAGTTATCATTGATAATCCTATCAATAAAACTCCTATAAATATTACAAATATTTTCCTTTTCACCTTATTATCTTCCCCCTACAAAAATTGTATTTGTTATAATGGATAATAAATACTTAAATCAATAAGTATAACTTATATAGATAGCATCTAAATTTGTTAAAAATATGAATTTTTATTCCTTCTCTGATTCTTTTTTTGAAATATAACCAATACCTGTTTCAGTGATTTCAATTGTGTCAAATGATACGTACTGAAGCATCTCCATCTCTGATAATTTTTGTATCATGCTGTTTAGTTCTTCTTTTGAAACACCAAGCGTGTGTTCTGCAGTTTCAGCATCCATGTCCCGCTCTAGCATGAGTTTTAAAAGCTTGTATTCTTTTTCATAGATCTGAGTTTGTTGTTCAACATCATGAGGGTCAACATCTACATAGCCTGATAGTTTTTCTACATAGTTTTTTATTATATGGTCGAGGTTTAACCTATCAATTACTCTTCCTTCTTTATCATATAAAGTGCAGAACTTACTTCCCTTTTCATGTCTCCAGGAAGATACATTCGACCAAGTATAACCTAAAAGATTCTCAGGATTTTTACCATCAAGTTCACCAGTTTGAGCCATTCTTTCGATTTGTTTTTTTCTCTCACGTCTTCTAAAAGCATAGTGCTGTTCAAGTTGGATTTGATCTAAATCAACATCAAGATCAGTAATCATAGTAGTAACTTGATTTTGTGTGTGTTTTTTTAGTTCAGTTATAAAATAAAGGCCTGCTTCCTCACTAAAATCATTATAAACAACCCTTATCAGTGACTCAATTGCTTTGCCAATTCTATTTTTACTAATTGTATCGATTTCAGGTGAAATATTAATTGCAAAACCATTTTTTGTAATGCCTTTTTTTGGGGTATTTATATATTTTAAAAAATTGTATTTATTTTCAAGTGTTTTAATGGATGAGCCAATTGTTTCATCTGCAGTTCTTTCACTTGTACGTCTACTTGCTACAGTGTAAAGCGCTTTAAGAACTGATTCAAGTAGAACTGAGTTTTTCCAGTTTTCCAATATTATACCCCTCTAAACTATCATAAATGTTATCTTATAATTTTATTATAAAATTTTGCATCAAAAATTTTGTTTAAACGTTTTTCCTTTCTATTCTTCCAACCTTTCTTATGATATACATAACTTGCTAGAATTGGAAAAGTAATGGTTGCTTCGCCATATACCATCTGTTCAAGACCACTATCTACTTTTCCCCAGGAATTAGCTTCTTTTAAGGTACTTCCTGATAAAGCTCCATCTCTTTCATCAGCAACAGTGAGCTGCACTGCATATTTATGCATAGGTGCGTCTTTTCCTATTATATCCGCTGCAACAACAGTGTCCTGGACAAAGTTTTTAGGAACACCTCCTCCGATCATAAGAATTCCAGTTTCTCCTGCTTTAACTTTTATTTGAGTAAGCTCTCTAAAATCTTTGACTGAATCAATTGCAACACTTTGCTCTTTTTTTTCTACTTGATGAAAAACAAGACCAAAACCAGCACTGGAATCAGAAAAAGCAGGGCAAAAAATAGGCACTTCTTTTTTATATGCAGTGTGAACAAAAGAATCCTTTTTACCGTTTTTATCTAGATATTCTCCCATTTTATATATAAACTCACGAGAGCTGTAAGCATCAGGATGCATTTTATCAGCAATTTTTTTAATAGTCATGTCACAAACACGGAGATCTTCTTCGTCAATGAAGGTGTCATAAATCCTATCAATCATAAGTTTTCTGAGTTCATTATCATCAGCGTTTACAAAACCACGATAATGATTAAAACCAAGCCCTTCGAAAAAATCCTGATCGACAACAATAGCGCCAGTTGAAACGATACAATCAACCATGTTATTTTTAATAAGATCAATTATAATTTTTTTAAGACCTGCTGAAACAAGCGATCCAGCAAGACACAAAATAATAGTACAGTCTTTATCTTCGATCATCTTTTCATAAATCTTACAAGAACGAGCAATATTTCTAGATTGAAAGGCCATTTTATCGAATGATTCAACAAGAGATGTTGCATCAATTTTTTTAATGTCAATATGATTGATTTTCTTTTTTAGAAGATCTTTTTTGTTATAATCCATAAAAATTAGGTATAAACATAAGGCTTTTTTATTTTTCTGTAGTAAGCTTTAAGATATGCTTTCTTTTTTCGTTTTTCTATATGCATGAATGGGCTCTTGCTGAATCAATACTAGCAGCTAGTGTTGAAGCAGCCAATAAAGAAAAATTAAAAAAAATTACAAATATAACAGTTCAACTCGGTGAACTTCAACAAATAAATAAAGAAATATTTCAAAAAGCACTAGATGATCTAATAGATATTCATAAAAATAAGCTTTTGAAAGGTACAAAGATTGATATAAATACTGAAGAAACAGAACTTAAATGTAAAAACTGTGGAAACATTTGGAAGTTTAGCGATATCAAAAAGAAATTAAATCCTGATGAAAGTGAAGCTATTCATTTTATACCTGAAGTTGCTTTTGTTCATTCCCGGTGTCCAAAATGTAATAGTCCTGATTTTGAAATATTAAAAGGTAGAGGAGTATCCATAACAAAAATCCAAGGTGAAAAATAGAATGGAACCGCGTGTTAGTGTCATAAAAAACAGACTCGAAAACATCGATGAAATAATATCTGTTGCTAGCGGCAAGGGTGGAGTTGGTAAAAGCCTAGTTGCCTCAACTCTTGCTTTGAATCTATCAAAAAAAGGAAAAAAAGTAGGGCTTCTTGATCTTGATTTATACGGTCCATCTTCTCATATCATACTAGGCCTATCAAAATTTGATTTTCCTGAAGAAGAAAACGGAATTATTCCACCTAAAATTGATGGAATCAATTTTATGAGTATAGTAATTTTTACTAAAGACTTACCATCTGCATTTAGAGGAATTGATATTACAAATATCATAATTGAAATCCTTGCAATTACTCAATGGGGAAAACTAGATTATTTAATTATTGACATGCCGCCTGGAATTGGTGATGAAACACTTGATGTTATAAACCTAGTTAAGAAAAGTAAGTTTTTGGTTGTAACAACTCCATCTAAAGTTGCAATGGGTGCAGTTAGTAAACTTCTTTCAATGCTTAAAGAACAAAAACTTCCAACAATTGGTATAGTTGAAAACATGAAAATGAAGAAAGGTAATTATGTTAAAGATAGTGTTAAAAAGTTAGGTATGAAATATTTAGGTTCAATCAGTTTTGATGAGAAT
>CAZKQS010000131.1:3881-4251 GCA_964554985.1 uncultured Thermoplasmatales archaeon
TCAATAGGTATGCCAAATAAATTAAATGAAACTAGTTTTATGGAAGATATGGATAAAATAGTTGAAAAAATACTATGAAAGGAAGCTATGTTTTAGTTATAAAAAACTCTAAGAACCAAACAATTCAGATTGGTAAACTAGGTAAAATTTTTTTTAAAAAAGGTTATTATGCATATGTTGGTAGTGCATTAAATAGCTTAGAAGGAAGAATCAATAGGCATAAAAGAAAAAATAAGAAATTTCACTGGCATATAGATTATTTACTTGATAAAACTGAGATTGTAGATGTTTTTTGTAAAAAAAGTAAAAGAAAAGAAGAATGTGAAATTGCTTATAATTTTTTAGATTTAGAATTCATCAAAGGGTTTGG
>CAZKQS010000132.1:0-4203 GCA_964554985.1 uncultured Thermoplasmatales archaeon
GCGTCGGTGCTGGTGCGGTTGCTGTAGTCATTGGCTGTCTCCTCAATCTGGTTGTCTGTTCTCTCAGCCTTCCAACGCGCGAATCTGAAGCAACCATGACAATTGTTTTTCCAGCGTATAAATAAGTAAAACCCTTAGATAAAGGGACATCGCAATATTTAGCCTGAATTGTCTTCCTCCAAGTATTCCAAAAGTTCATAAATACATTTTACCACAAAATACAGATAAAATAATCCACATCTCTGGATTTTTGTAATAAAATATGCTATTCTTCAAATAATTAAGGGCGGTTAGCTCAGTTGGCTAGAGCGTCTCGTTTACACCGAGAAAGTCGGGGGTTCGAGTCCCTCACCGCCCACTTTTTAATTCAGGAGAGGTGCTGGAGCGGACGAACAGGACGCTCTCGAAAAGCGTTGTCGCCTCTACGGCGACCGTGGGTTCGAATCCCACCCTCTCCGCCAAATGTAACTTCCAGGCCTAAATTAAGGCTGTTTTTTATTCCTCTTATCAGATTCAAAAGTTTTTGATATAATTTATAAAGTGAATAAAAAATGGTCGCAAAAAGTAACTCAGCAAAGCGATGCCCTTGATTTAGAAAAAGGAGTTTTTACTTGGAAAGATCCTAGAAAAATAGCTGAATCTTTAAAAAAATCAGCTCAACAAAGCAAAAGGAAAAAAGGAACTTCTTATCAATCAGCTATGTCTATGCTTAATTTCTATATCAACCGAGCCGGCAAAGATTTAGATAAACAACAAAAACAAATCCTTGAACAAAGCAAGCAAAAGCTTAGAAAAGTTTTTAATAGAGAATAAATATGTTTAATTACTTAATCAACCAGCCCTGGCTTTTAGTTATTAGCTTATTGGTAATTTTTTTAATCGCTGGGAATATTTTTTTATACCTCAAATTCATTCAACTTAAAAAAAAGCTTAAAGCTTTTTTTAATGGCTCTAAAGCCAGTGATTTAGAAGGAGTTTTATTTGAAGCGATTAAACGACAGAAAAATTCAGAAAAAGATATTAAAAAAATCAATCAAGCCATTCAAAAATTAAACAGCATGGCTTGTTCCAGTATTCAAAAAGTAGGAGTAGTTCGGTATAATCCGTTTAAAGATACCGGTGGAGACCAAAGCTTTGTTATCGCCTTGCTTGATTCAAGCGACAATGGAATCACTATTGCCAGCTTATACAGCCGAGAAGGAACTCGAATTTACAGCAAACCAATTAAAAAAGGAGGATCAACTTATCCGCTAACCCAAGAAGAGAAAAAAGCAATCAGCCAAGCAAAGAAATAAATATTTTATTTTCAAACTAAAAAAGCGAGAGTTTTTCTCTCGCTGTTTTTTTTATTTCCAAGCCAATAAATTAATAATTTTCAAAAAATGATTTTAATATTGGCACTGCTTCTGTTCCTCTAATTTTTCCTCTTCCAATATAACCCACAAAAGTAAATCCAACATTTTCTTCGGCTTTTTTAATCTCTGGCAAGCCAGCTTCATAAGCGTCTTTCATAGAAAGAACAATTGCTTCCTCGCCAAAAGATTCTTCAACATCTTCTTTGGGCGCAACATAATATTCAGTAACTAACCAAGGAAGGTTATCTCTTTTAGAAATTCTATCTGCTATTTCTGTCATTTCTTTAGCGCTTTCTTTAATCTCATTAGCGCTACGAGCATACCAATCTCCTAAACCAAATAAATCTGCTTTTTTCCTAGAAATACCTAATTGATCTTCCCATTTGTCTAAAGCGCCGCTTTTCATAATAATCTTGCCATTATAAACTTCTCTGATTTTTGGAATTAAATTATCATAAAAATTATTAGTATATTGATAAACTTCATTAAGACTATATCCATTAGTATTCAAAAGCACTTCATATTCATTGACAGGAATAAGATATTCCACTCCATATTCTTCAGAAATTTCCGCCCACTCCAAAACCATTTCTTGATATTGCGGGTTTAATGATTCAATATTATAATTTTCTCTTCCTATTTCAAATGCATCTGGCAAGTCAAGTATAAAAACCACGCTAAATCCCTCCTGCTTAGCCATTAAAATTCTATCTATAATAACGCGTTTAGCTTCTTCTTGAGAAAGAAGATCTTTTTTAGAATAAGCTGGCTGGAAAATCTCTAATTTTCCATCCTTTATCTTAACCTCTGCTCCGACAAAATAAGTATTAACTCCTAAATCTTTTAATTCATCGCTAAAATGCAACAAAGTGGCTGTATTTGTTCCTAACTCAAATAAGCCATTTATTTTTGAAGGATAATTTCTTGTTAAATCAGTTTGCGCTTTTTTCTTTTCAATATCCTTTTGCGAAGGCTCTTTATAACCTATATCAATAATTTCTTTAGTATAAAGAGATTCATAAAGTTCTTCGGCAAGCCAATCTTTATATTCTTCATTGCTTAATCCTTGTGGCGAATTTTTAATTTGATGTCCTTTTGGCGGACCGAGAAATAAAAATACTGCAATAATTATTATTGCTATAATAATAAAAGCTAAGAGATTTTTTTTAGAAATTAATTTCATATTTTTTATTAATTTAATAATATCTTAATATTATTATAAAGAAATTTAAAAATTTTTAAAATAATCAAGGCGATAGCCAAAAAAGAAAAAGAATATTTAACCTAACATTGAAATTTAACGAAATTTGATTTTCCCTCGTGAGGCGACCGAATAGAGTAAAGCGCAACGTCCCCTTGAGTTTTAAAGAAATATTTTTGTTATTTTTGGCTTATTATAGCTTAATTGCATTTTTAGGATTGACACTATTTAATAATTATGCTATATTATTCTAACGCTCTTTACAACCAACTTGAACTATAAAAGAATAAGGAGGAATGTATGTTTGGTAAAATAATTGAAAAAGTAGGTGGACTTTTGACTTGGGTAGACCCGGCTTCGTTGGAGAATAAAACGAAAAATTTAAATGATGAAACTGTTAACTATGTTGTGTCTAACAAAAATCGTTTATTTACTGCCGAAGAATTAGTTAAGCGGGGGCTACAGCATTGTTTTGAATACCAAAACGTCAATGATCCCGTTGAAGACCCTGTTGGATTGTATCAAGTATACGAACTTAGGAAAATCAGATACGCATTCAGGGTAGTTCAAGGAAAATTGAAATTATACGTAATAACAAAGCTGGATTAAGAAACAGCTTCCGGAACCTTCCATTTTAGGAAGGTTCTTTTTTTCAAAAGGACGCTACTTAATAAATCAAGAATTATAAAAATATTACTTTCTGGCGTAGCCAGATATACTTTGTTATGTGTTTTTTCTGCAAGAAAAAATCGCGAAGCGACAGTTGTCGTGACTAGAATAAAATAGGTAGGTGGGTGCCGTTAAATTCATTTATCTAAATTAAATGCAATATATAATCCATATAAAATACCAATAATAAATGCCGGAGGAACTACAAAAATAATAATTAAGCCATACATCTCACTTGTAGGACCACCAAAAATTGGATATAGAATCATATTTACCATACCAATTATCACGAAAAGTATGGCTCCTAGAATTGTTACTCCAAATTTATTTTTCAATTTTGTAAGATTAAGAAATCCTATAAATATTGCAACGAATAATGGAATTAATAATGTGAATCCAAGATAACTATTATAAAATCCAGCATTTCTACTTGCATCAGATACAAATATTTTTTGAGCTATAAATCCTAGAAAAATTGAAATCGTTATTAAGCTCCAAAATTTTGTTTTTGATAATCTCATATTAGGGTTATATATTGATTAATACTTATAAATTTATCGATAAGGCACCCACCTACTACTAATAAATATTCACGACAATTGCACAAGTTATGTGGCGCGGATAATCTGAAGTGGCTGGAGGAAAATTTATTTTCCGACAGACATTTCAGATATTCAGGGATAAAAGAAATTTTTCTAGAATGAAGTGGAAGAAAAATTTGGGTGAGGGTCGAGCTAAGCCACGAACCATAGCGTCCCAACGACCAAAGAGAGGAGAGCGCAGCGTGGTCGGAGCAAAGCGGAGAAGTCCATTTTTGCCCGTTCATTATTCACGGATGCCCGTTACACTTATTGTAAAATTTTTTCTAATAATTCAGGAAACTCCTCTGTCCCCATATCACCCTGTGTATAATGACCTCGATTTTTTTAGTTCGATAATTTCTCCGCCAAGTGCATTATGAAAAATTTTCAAACTTTC
>CAZKQS010000133.1:0-4185 GCA_964554985.1 uncultured Thermoplasmatales archaeon
TTTTTCGAAATCATCGGCTTTTATTTTTGCTATAAGATCATATTCTCCAAATAAAGGATGAAGTTCAACTACTTGAGGTACCTTTGATAACCTGTTATATACATCATGTTCTTGTGCAGGTGCTGCACTTATTAATACAAACCCTATAGCCATTTAGTTTTCACCTATTTTTCCTTATATAGTTTTATAATATAAATGTTTTCAAAAAATACTTTAAACAAATGAGAAACTAAAATAAAAAACGCTTTAAATGGAAGAAATATAACCTAAAAACATGAAATATGCTTTTCAAGAAATAAAAAAAAGAATTACTAACTCCTTATATGATGTAATTGATGATAAAAATATTGAAATTAAATTAGAAAAACCTAGTAATGAAAAAATGGGGGATTTTGCTTTTCCATGTTTTCAGCTAGCGCCAAAATTTAAAAAATCCCCAAAAAAAATTGCTGAAGAAATAGCTTCAAATATTGAAAAACAAGATTTTTTAAAAAAAATTGAGGCAAAAAATGGTTACATAAACTTTTTTTTGAATGAAAAAATCATATCATCTAGAATTATTGAAGATGTATTCAAAAGAATAGAAAAATATGGGGAACTAAAAAATAAAAATAAAAAAGTGATAATCGAACATACATCTGCAAATCCAAATGGACCATTACATGTTGGTCGAGCAAGAAACCCAATAATTGGTGACACTATAGTTAGGATTTTTAGATCAGCTGGATATAATGTTGAATCACAATTCTATCTTGATGATATGGGTAAACAAGTAGCAATACTTGCATGGGGTCTAAACAATCTAGAAAAAGAAGAAATTATAAAACCCGAAAGAACAAAACCAGACCATGAAACAGTTGGTTTTTATCAAAAAGCAAATGAATTGTTAGAAGAAAATATTGATATAAATGAAGAAATTCAAACAATAATAAAGAAAAGTGAGGAAGGAGATAAAAAAATAATTGAACTTTTACAAAAATCATATACACCAGTATTGAAAGGCATGAAAGAAAGCCTAAAAAAAATCAACATAGAAATTGAGAAATATATACCGGAATCTAACTTTTTACACGATGAATCTGTCAATGAAGTTGTGTCTAAACTAAAGGGTTCAAAATTTTCAGATAAAGAAGATGGTGCATATTTTATTGATATGGAACCTTTTGGTATAAAAGGTAGAAACACCAACTTTTATTTTTTAAGAAAAGATGGCACGACTCTTTATGCAACAAGAGATATAGCATATCATCTATGGAAAGCAAAAAATGCTGATTTACTGATAAATATACTTGGAGAAGACCACAAGCTTGAATCAAAACAAGTAGAAACAGCCCTAAAAATAGTTGGTGCAAAAAAAATTCCAAACGTAATCTTCTATTCATTTGTATCTTTACCTGGTGGAAAGATGTCCACTAGAAAAAACAGAGTTGTATATCTAGATGATCTAATAGATGAATCTATAAATAGAGCCTATGGAGAAGTAAAAAAACGCAGAGGGCATGAATTGACTGAAGAAAAAATGAAAAAAATAGCAGAAACAATTGGAGTAGGGGCAATTAGATATAACATTATAAAGGTTCAACCTGAGAAATCAATTGTTTTCAAATGGGAAGAAGCACTTAATTTTGAAGGTAACTCAGCACCGTTTATACAGTATTCATATGCAAGAGCTGCAGGAATCATAAAAAAATATGGAAAAAAAATAGAACTAAATAACAAAATAAAAATCACACATGAATCTGAAGCTAAGTTGATAAAAAAGATAGGTGAACTTCCTGAAATAATAAAGCAGTCAAGCAGAGAATTTAAGCCACATCTAATTTCTTTTTATTTATATGAACTAGCCTCTCAATTTAATCAGTTTTACAGGGATTGCCCGGTAATATCAGAAACTGATAAAGAAATAAAAGAAACAAGATTAAAAATTGTAAATGCTACAAAAATTGCTATTAGAAATGGATTAGGCATTCTTGGAATAGATACGTTAGAAGAGATGTAAAATGGACACAAAAGAAATAAACGTTAATACAGCTCTTAAAAAAATTACTAGAAAAGATGATCTTTTCAATGGTAAATATACAATAGATCCTTACCAAAACTGTAGTTTTTTATGTTCATACTGTGATTCAAACTTAGAAAAAAAAATCTTTATTAAACGAAACATTCCAGATATATTAAAAAAAGAGATAAAAGATATACATAAGTCAAATATAATAATCGGAAGCGTACATGACCCATATCAAAAACTTGAGGAAAAATTCA
The DNA here is from genome assembly GCA_964554985.1 of uncultured Thermoplasmatales archaeon. GTDB lineage: Archaea > Thermoplasmatota > E2 > DHVEG-1 > DHVEG-1 > CAYZTD01. The sequence goes on from CAZKQS010000133.1 coordinate 2,263, forward strand.
AACTCACAAGAGAAATACTGAAAATAATAAAAAAAAATAAACTTAAGTGTAATATATTAACAAAGTCAGATCTTGTATTAAGAGATATAGATATTTTAAAAAAAATCGATGATTGCACAGTCACATTATCAATTACCACATATGAATCATACTTAAGAGAAATATTTGAAGAAAATGTTATTTCTGCAGAAAAAAGAATAGATGTATTAAAAAAACTTAAGGAAAATAAAATAAATTCAGGTATTGCAATAATACCAATAATACCATATATTACTGAAACTCAGATAAAAAAAATATTTGAAAAATCAAAAAAATATAATCCAAGTTTTTATCTTTATAGATATCTGGAACTAAAGGGAGATCAAAAAGAAAGATTTTTAAAAATAATTAAAGATTTTTTTCCAAAAAAATATAATGATTTTAAGAAATTATATAGTAAAACCATTCTACCTAAAAAAGAATACATAAGAAAAACAGATCTAAAAATAATAAAAGATTTAAAACAAATCAAATAAAGGAAAAATTAACTGTTTATAAATTCATTAGCTCTTTTTCTACCATATCTTTTCTTTAGATAATTAAAGTATTTGCTTCTACTTTTGGGATTTAATTTATATTTCATAATCTCTCCTCAACCAGTAGATTAGTTTTTTGAATTTATATTATATAAAATCTATGTGTAAAAATTTCAAAAAAGAAAAAAGTGTTTTATTTTTTCCTTGGAACTAAAACTAGATACAAAACAAGTATGATGATAATTACAAATACGGCTAATACAAACAAGTTTTCTTCAAGAAAACTTACTTGTTTTATTTTGTGTGGATGGTCAATCGCTCCAAAAGGAGTATGTCCCATTATATTTGTTTCTTTATCATAATCCAAGGGTTTAACGTCTTCTTTTGTCCAATAGTTGTTATCGCTGTACTCAGTGTTTGGAACATACATTCTAAGATCCGGGTCACCAAAATAAACAACATTCTCAGCATCATCCCACCACCATTGCGGTCCGTCTTCTCCGCCTCCTATATATAGAATTCCGACATGTGAGATACCGCGAGAATATGCTTCGCCTACAGTATAGCCAAGTATAATATCGCGAGGTATCGACTGCCTCCAAATAGCTCCATACCACGAAGTAGGCCAAGGATCTTGAACCTGAAATACAGAACCATGACGAATCATCATCATATGTAAATATGTATTTGAAGTCTGACAGATACTTGTTACAAAACCCATTGAATGCAGGTTATCGATTTTTTCTTCTAACACAGTAGCGTTTTTATTTACAAGTGGATACTTTGAATAAGAAACTGTACCAGTAAGACCATCATAAAGGTTATCTGTATTAAAGGGATCGATGAACGGAATTAACTTAATTAACTTGTTTAGTTTTTCTCTAACTGGCTTAGATGCTAAAACCCAGTCCATACCTGTAGCTGGAAGAAATAGTGATTTGTGATTAGTAAAAGGAAGATATCCATAATAATCCATACTCATTGTATCTGGTTCTTCAGTGCTTCCAAAATACCAGTCATATCCGCGCCATGGATTATTTTCGTGTTTTGAACCAGCAAATAATCCAGCAAGCCTGTGTTCATTAAAACCAGCGTCTACATCCCAAAATAATGTTTGCCCTCCTTTAGGCTGAGATCCATGAGATGCATGGACCCAAAGTAATACACCTTGATTTAAATTAGAGGTTACTGATTCAACGTTTGTTGAAAAAGCAGTGTCATATCCACCTTTATTAAGATAAAAGGGTACTACTTCAGTTTCAGTCATATCTGGAAAATACATACCAGATTCCCCAGTATATTTTTCCATAACACCTTGATCAATTGGCTGCATAGTTGTTTCATAACCTGGTATTTTTCCATTGGCACATTCATACGTTGAACCATAATATTTACTTGCTCTTTCATT
>CAZKQS010000134.1:0-4098 GCA_964554985.1 uncultured Thermoplasmatales archaeon
AAAAAGACTAAATTCATTGTTTTAATATAGGTTGATATTATGAAAACATATAGAACTCATTATTCAGTTGATGTAAAAAAAGAAGATTACAATAAAAAAATTAGTGTCGCAGGTTGGGTCGAAGATATTAGGAACTTAGGAAATATCGCATTTATTATTATCCGTGATAGAAAAGGCACTCTTCAGGTAACTGGTCTAAAAAAAGAGCATCCTGAGATCTTTAAAAAACTTGTTGAGACACCGAGAGAGTCTGTTATTTCTGTGTCTGGTCTTTGTCAGAAAAGTGATAAAGCACGCAATGGTTATGAGATAATTCCTGAAAAATTTAAAACTTTAGGAAAAGCTGAAACTCCTCTACCTTTGGGTGTTGTTGACAAAATTGAGTCAGAAATGGAAACCCGTCTAGATAACCGTTTTATCGATCTTAGAAAACCTAAGATTCAAGCAATCTTTAAGATTAGAAATGAAGTAGTTAAAGCAGTTCATGAATATATGCAGAGTAAGGATTTTACTGAGGTTCATACATCAAATATCAATGCAAGTAGTTCTGAAGGTGGAACTGAAGTCTTTAAATTTAAATATTTTGATAAAGAAGCGTTTCTCGCTCAATCCCCTCAGCTATATAAACAGACTATGATGGCTACTGGTTTTGATCGTGTCTATGAAATAGCTTGGTATTTCCGTGCTGAAGAACATAACACAAGACGGCACTTAAATGAAAGTACCGCTGTTGATGTTGAAATGGCATTTATAGATAGTGAAGAAGATGTCATGAATATCCTTGAGGGGCTTGTTCATAGGATGTGGGAAAAAGCCAGTGAATGTGCAAATGAACTTAAAATTCTAAATAAAGAAATTAAAGTTCCAAAGCTGCCTTTCATGCGTATATCTTATGATGATGCTATTAAAAAACTAAATGATATCAAATGTGATATAAAATGGGGCGAGGATCTAGGATCTGAAGAAGAAAAACTTCTCGGTGATATCATGAAAAAAGAAGGACATGATTTTTATTTTATCACTAAGTATCCTCTTGAAGCAAAACCATTTTATACAATGCCAGACGGTAATAAATTATCCCGAAGTTTTGATCTAGAATGTAAAGGCGTTGAGCTTGCATCTGGAAGTCAGCGTATCCATGATGTTTTACTTCTTAAAAAAAGACTTAAAGAATGCAAATTAAATCCAGATGATTTTGATTCCTATTTAAAAGCATTTAGATATGGAATGCCCCCACATGGAGGTTTTGGCTTTGGAATTGAACGATTTATGATGGAACTTCTTGATATAAATAATATTAGGGAATGCATCTTGTTTCCTAGAGATAGAACTCGTTTAAGTCCATAAAATCTAAACTTTTTTATTATCTACAGGCGCATAACAAACTATTTAATATAAACGCTTATTATTTATATAGAGGGGGGCAAATGAAAAAGAAAATACTAATTGCAATCTTTTTTGCATCAATTATGCTAATTTTACCAACAACAAGTGCTTTAAAAACATCTTTTAATGAAGAACCTGAAGATTTTGAAATCCTTTTAAATGAAGAAGATGAAAAAGAAATTCGTTCTCTGATTTCAAGTGAAAATGGATATGTTGAAAATGAATTAAATAAAATAATTTCAGATGAGGGAACACTTAAATTCGAAGAGCTTGAAGATATTTATGAAGATTACATTACAACCGACGATTCATCTGTAATTGAGTCTGATTCATGGGACTGGATTCTTGATCGTCTTGGATGGGTATATATAACTTTAGAACAAGTTATTACAATATATAATGATGCTATGGCTCTTTATTATGAAATAACCCAAGGTTCTCAGATTTTTCAAAGTTGGTATCAGAGTATCGTTAACTTAAGACAGGTTTGGCAAACCTTTAAACAGGCACCACTTAATTTTGTAAATATTAAAAATCTTTTAAATTCTGCAATAGATCTATTGAATGCTACTATAGATGTTGTACAGTATCTATCTTCACAAGAACTAATAAATCAACTGGAGATATTAACAACTGATGTCCAGGCATTTATAACGTTTTTACAAAGCAATCCATGGTATGAACCAATCATTATTTATGGATCTGTTAGTGGTGTTAGTGAACCAGTTACAATTTCAGTTAAAAGTGATAGTGAAACTACAATTAGCAATTATAATCTAAGTTATGCTACTGAAGATGCAGCTCTATCCTGGTTTGTACATAAATGTGAAATAACAGCTTCGTATAAAGAAAAAACAATTACAAAAAATAGATTTGCATTTTCTATGGGTAAAATTGAATATAACATTGATGAAGAGGATTTTAATTCTAAAGTAAAAGAAAAAACATTTTTTAGAAATTTTGATTTTACTAAAATAAATCAAATATTTTTAAGAATATTTGAAAATCTTGGAATAACTCTTAAGATTTAATTTAAGCAATAGATTAAAAAAATTCAATAAATCTATTTAAAAAGTTAATTCCCACTTTTTAAATAACCAAATGTGACAATATAGTAAATTATTGTTAATTATTATGATTTTTCGGCATAAACAAACCAAAAAGATTAAAAATAATTTAATCTTTTAGGAATGTATGTCTATTTTTGAGAAGTGGACTTGGATTAAAAGAAACTGGAGTTATATCATAGAAGAAGCAACAAAATTAGATTTAGTTTTTGTTGGAGGTACTTGTCTTAATATAATTATCTTTGACGAGTACCGAGCATCAGAAGATATAGATCTTTATGATCCATCCTCTAACACAATAGGATCTAATCATGAAAAAGAGAATTTAGTAAAATTAGCAAAAATTCTTAGAAAGAAAGGATTTGAGATTAAATCTCAAAACAAAAGAGATTTGTTTATTGGACCAAATATAAAAATCGAGGTGTTCAACGATGGAACTTCATTTAATAAAATTGAAACAATAAAACATGAGCAAATAGAAGTTCTCACATTTGATATAAAAACGATAATAGAGATGAAAACAACTGCATTATTGTGTAGATCGATATATGATCCACGAGATCTGATTGATTTATTTATCTTAACAAAGGGATCTAATAAAAATTTATCATTTCCAACACGCGATTGTGAGACAATAAATAACAAATTTTCTGAAAGAGTTGCTGACATTATATCAACAAAAAAAGAAGATCTATATTATTTTCAAACTATGCAACAAGTTAAAAATCTACCATTTAAAGAATTTGAAAAATTTAAGAGGGAGATTCATGAGTGGTTATCAGGATTTTGTTAGTATATTTGGAAGTGGAAAATTTATATATACAAATGAAATTTCAAAGAAATATCCATTTCAAAAAGCCCTAACATCATTATATATAATTCCAACATTTTTTAGAGGGATTTATTATATTCCTACCAGCCGTGAAAGAAAAGGACATTTTATAGAAAACAAACAAGACTTTTTTTCTTCACTATTCATTAAACATTATGGTAGAAATAGATGGTACTGGGGTTTAAGTACAGCTGCCCGGTATTATGGAATTGAATGGAGTGCTACAAAAATATTAGAAATAGTTACCTTGGGTAAATCAAAAACAATTAATGTTTCAGAAAAGATTATATCCTTGAAAAAGAAAAAATCTTATCGATCAATAACCCTTGCAAAATTCTATAATTCGCTTGATATTAATGTTATTTTTATTCACAAAGGCAAAAAAGAATCTCTTTCATCGATAAAAATTGATGATACCATGGGGCCCATCTGTACCATAGAGCAACTTCAAAAAGATATCAAAAGATTTTCATCAAAAATAAGGCATTCTGAACTAAAAAAGATATACGCAAGGATTAGTAACTCTCTCAAAAATCACAATTAAATCTTTATTTATAAACCAAAAAAATGCAGGGGACAAGATTTGAACCCCATTTTACCGGTAAAATTATCGAAGGTACCTTTTCCAATAAATTGAAAAAATTATTGGCGCAATTATGCCATACAATAAAAATATAATTAACAGACTCATTACAATTGACTCACAACCACTTGCAAATCCGCTACAAGTCCAAAAAAATAAGAATAGAAATCCCTCAATAAAAAAATATGATATTAAAAAAACGGCTAAAACCAATAAATTTCTTAATTTTT
>CAZKQS010000135.1:0-4072 GCA_964554985.1 uncultured Thermoplasmatales archaeon
TAATATAATTTTGCGCTTCTTTTGGAAGATCATAGAGTTTAGCTGAAGAACTACTAATTTTATCCCATCCATCAAACTCTTTATAGATAGGTTTACATTTTTTAACATCCTCGATATTTGCTGGAAAATAATCTATTCTTTCACCATTCATATCATACTCTGTACAGATTTTTAGTTTATTTAGACCATCTAAAACATCAAGTTTTGTTAGAGCAATTTTTGTAACGCCAGATAGCATACATGAATGTTTAACAACTACTAAATCAAGCCATCCGCATCTACGTGGCCTACTAGTAGTTGTCCCAAATTCGTGTCCTTTTTTTTGTAGATGCTTTCCGTCTTCATCAAATAGTTCAGTTGGAAGTGGGCCTTCGCCAACTCTAGTTGTATATGCTTTAACAATACCTATTATTTCATCGATTTTCTTAGGACCAACCCCTGCACCGATACTAACTCCCCCTGAAACTGTGTGTGAGGAAGTAGTAAAAGGATATGTTCCAAAATCAACGTCTAGCATTGTACCTTGAGCTCCTTCAAAAAGAATGTTCTCATTATGATTAATTGCATCATTTAAAATTACATGAACAGGTTTTATGCATTCTTTTAATTTTTTACCATAACTATGATATTTTTTTAAGATAACATTTTTATCTATTTTTTCCTTTATGCCATACACATCAAAAATTCTTTGTTTAATTGGAATTATTTCTTCAAGTTTTTTAATTAGTTTTTGTTTATCTGTAAGATCAATTGCTCTAATACCTTTTCTAGCTACCTTATCACTATAACATGGGCCTATTCCTCTTTTTGTTGTACCTATTTTTTTATCTCCAAGAAATTTTTCCTCAGCACCATCAAGGATTTTATGATAGGGCATGATAATATTTGTTCGATCACTTATGATAATCTTAGGGCTAATATCTCTTTTTTTCAAATCTTCAATTTCATTTATAAGTACCTTTGGATCTAGTGCTACGCCATTACCGATAACACCAGTTTTACCCTGTATCACACCTGAAGGAGTAACATGTAACTTGTAAACATTTTCTCCTACTTTTATGGTATGGCCTGCATTATTTCCACCTTGATACCTAACTACATATTTTGCATCTTTTGAAAAATAATCTACTACCTTTCCTTTACCTTCATCACCCCATTGAGTACCAATTACAAGATTTACAGACATTGTTTTTTCACAAACCCTGCATAAAACAACCAATAAATAAATATGCTGGAAAGAAAAATTTTAAGCGAAGGTTTTATAAAACAAGGTTGTTTCGCTGATTGTTGGATATGAACAATCAGAACAGCTGGGGATTCTTTACTCAAAATCAACAATCAAGTCTAGATATCGAACTATTGAAAAAAGAAGTTGGTCAAAGGTTTCCTTTTTATGATTTAAGATACAATGAGAGTAACGCTGCTTTTTTCTGTAGAATTGATAAAAATACACTAGAACAAAATTTTGAGGATTTAAGAAGAGTTCTTTCCAAAAAAGGATATATTCCTATGCTTAAAGACCAACACGGTGAACAAGTAATATATGTTATAAGAAAACCAAAAGTAAAAATTAGGCCGATTTGGATTAATATTGTTCTTCTAATTGCAACTGTTTTTACTACAACTCTCGCCGGTTCTTTACAATGGGCAAGTATTTATGGAGCTGATTTTATAGATATTTTAAATCCATCTTATCTATTAGACGGTTTTTTCTATTTTTCAATTCCACTATTATCGATCCTTGGAATTCATGAAATGGGACATTATTTAACGTCAAAAAAACATAATCTAGATAGTTCTCTTCCATATTTTATACCTCTGCCCCCGCCATTTATTCTTGGTACATTTGGTGCATTGATTTCAACAAGAGAACCTATTCCAAACAGAAAGACTCTTTTAGATGTTGGGATATCTGGCCCAATCGCTGGGTTTATTGTTGCAATTCCAGTTTGTTTCATAGGGCTTTTTCTAATGCAATCAAATCCAATTCTTCCCTCTGGAAATGAAGAATCATTTGTAATAGTATTTCCACTCCTCCTTCAAGGAATAAGTAGTCTTTTTAATATACCCCCTGAAGCAATCATTCATCCGACATTATTTGCAGGATGGGTAGGATTATTTTTAACATCAGTTCAATTACTTCCAATCGGCCAACTTGATGGAGGCCATGTCTCAAGAGCTTTACTTAAAGAAAAATCAAAATATATGGGATACATAGTTATTGCTGGAATATTAATACTAGGTCTATTTTTTACTGGATGGCTTTTTTTTGCTTTTGTAATTCTATTTTTGATAGGAACAAAACATCAACCACCATTAAATGAAATTTCACCACTTGATAATAAAAGAAAGATGCTAGCCATTGCTGCTTTTATAATATTTATCATATGTTTTGCACCTATTCCTATGTCATCTATGTAGAATTTGAATTTTATTAATAGTAATGATTTAATACTATCATATGGATGTACAATTTAAGTGATAAATAATGAAAACATATCTAACAATAATGTTTAACAGCGAAGGAAGGAAACCCTCTGAAGTAAAAAATCAATTACTAAATCTCGGCTTTAAAGCAGCTAAGGGTAACTATGATTTTGTCTATGAATGGGATAAAGAAAATGTTGATATCGAAGAACTTGTTTGGTTTGCTGATAAAGTACATACTGCTTTAAAAGAATCAAATGTAGTTTTTAGTATAGAGACGATTTAGAATAATTATTTCTTTTTATTTTTAACTTTTTTCAACGTTTTACTAAATACACCCATAAGTGTATGATATTCCCATTTAGATGGCATAGCTCTACCCATGAGACGCTTAAACATGACATTTGTTTTTTCTTTTTTATGATCAGGATAATCAATTTCGTTAAGTAAATTTTCAAAATAGTTGTATAATTTTTCTTTTTCTAATCCTGCGATTACATTTATTTCTTTTTTTGAAATATCTTTTTTTATAAATAATGAATAAAGAACTATTCCAACTGAATGTGAAAGATTCATTGATAAGTATGATTCACTAGTTGGAATCCTTAATAAAGAATCACACAGCGCAATTTCTTCATTATATAACCCATAATCTTCTCTTCCAAAGATAAGCCCTATTTTTCCTTTGAGTTCAATTAATTTACTTGTTAGATCTTCTAGTTGTGTTGCATTTCTTAAATGTTTTTTGTCATTGTAACTCTCAATAGAAGATGTTGCTACAAGGTAATCCATTCCTTTGAACGCTTCTTTATAATCCTTAAAAATTTTTGCATTTTCTAAGATATCTTGAGCATGTACTGCTCTAGAATAACATTTATCATCTAATTTACAGGGATTAACAAGATATAGATTTTTAAAATCAAAATTTGCCATTACTCTAGCAATAGCACCAATATTTCCAGAATATTTTGGTTCAACAACTATAACATAGAAATCAGGTATATTTATTCACCGTCCAATAGAATAATAAAAAATGAAAGATAAATGGATTATTTAAGATTAAGCTCTTTTTCTTTCTGTTTGAGCATTTCCTTATATTTTGTCGGCATATGTTTTACTGTTCTTTTAAGTTCAAGGTGTCTTTTTTTAAGTTCAGATCTTTTATTTGTTTCAAGTTCTTCTAAAATGAATTTCTTGTTTTTGAAATAAACATAGAGATAGTAGAATCCAAAAGCAAATACAATAAAACCTATTATTAGGATATATAAACTCCAATCAAGAAGGGCGTTTGATAAACTTAAAATTGATTTAATAGACTCTCTGAAAAAAAGTCCTCCAGCACCTATAAATAGTAAAACAACTCCAAAAATTGTTAATATTGAACTGAATAGTACCACAAATTCTCTTAAAAAATCAGTTATTTTTCCAACTATACCATCACCCATTTTTATTACCTCTTAATACGTTTTAGCATATCTCATCCAGGTTTCTGCTTTCTTATTACAAATAGGACAATTAGAATTGCATTCTTTTCCTTCAATTGGCTCACCTAAGGTGTTTCCATCAAGGATTTCTTCTATTTCTAGTGCGCAATCTTCATTTCCACACCATGGAAGCTCAATTATTCCATTTAAATTCTTTGCTT
>CAZKQS010000136.1:0-3994 GCA_964554985.1 uncultured Thermoplasmatales archaeon
GATTATTGTTATTGAAATATCAAGTAATCAGAAAATCAGTTCACGGTCGTGAGTCCATTTTTAGGTTTTTGGTTAAGAAGTTATTGAGAAAAATAATGCTTTATCTGATAGGATCAAGGAAGATATAAAGCAAGTAGAAACAAAAAGAGAAAAAATTGTAGATATAGGGTCAGATGCAAAGTGTCCTACTTGTGAAAGGGTGCTGTCAGGTCAATATAATGTTTTATTGAATAAATTTGAAAAAGAAATTTCTAATAAAAATGAACATATTAAAAAATATAGTAAAGAAAATATATCCTTAAATGAAGAGAAAGAAAGAATAGAGAGGGAAAGACAAGCACTTAGAAAGAAAAGAAATTATCTTCAATCTGAGTTAAGAAAAAAAGATAAAATCGAGGCAACTCTTAGCCATATTAAATCTGAAATTAAAAAAGAAATAAATGATCTTGATAACAAAAAAACAATCTTTGATGATATTGGAAAAATAGATTTTAACTTAAAAGAATATAATTCTATTAGAAAAGAAGTTGAAAAAGCATATGAAAACTATCAGAATACTCTTGATAAGTATAACAATATAAAAGATGATTTATCTAAAAGTGCTTTGAACTTAGAGAAAAGTGAAGGTGGAAAAAAACTTATCAAGCAAAATATTGAAAATATTGAAAATAAAATCAATGAACTAGAGGATTTTAAAAAGAAGATTAAAGAAGAAAAGAATGCTTTAAAATATTTAGGTTTACTTTCGAGTGTTATGAATGATTTTAGAACATATCTTATTTCAAAGATCAGGCCAACACTTTCCTCTTATGCATCAGATTTTTATAGAAGACTTACTGATGGTAAATACAATGAAATCGAACTAGATGAAAACTACAATGTTTTAATTTATGACAACGGTGAAAGTTTTGGAATAGAACGTTTTTCAGGTGGTGAAGAAGATCTAGCAAATTTATGCTTAAGACTCTCGATTTCTGAATTTATTACTGAGCGGGCTGGCGGAATTTTTAATTTTATAATACTGGATGAGATCTTTGGCTCGCAAGACAATATAAGACGTCAAAATATTATGAAAGCGTTAAATGCATTATCATCAAAATTCAGACAGATATTTATTATAACACATGTAGAAGAAATAAAAAATTATGTAGAAAATATAATACAAGTAAGGGAAGACGAAGATGGGGCTAGTAGTTTAAAGATAGAATAAAAATTATTTCTTCCCGAATCTTAATTTTCTTTTCTTTTTATTTGGCCTATTGTCACCTGGGTTGTTTTCTTGTGGTTTTTCTACATCTATATTGTCCTGAGTTTCTGGTGGTTCATAATCTTCATTGGTATTTGTTGTTGGACCTGGATTTGCTCCGGCAACTGGGGGGCTTGCTGAAAATAATTTATCAACTAGGCCTTTTTTATCTTCATACCAACTTTCCCATTCTTTGTTTTCTTTCTGTAGTCTTTTACATTCATTGTCAGTGTCTTCATATAGTTGATATAGTTTAGTTAATCTTTCTTTTTCTTTTTCATACTCAGCATTAATTTGCTCATATTTTTCTTTATATTCTTTATAGTTTTCCATCTCACCAAGTTTTCCTACTTTTTCGTTTAGTTCTTGGATTTGATTGTTTTTAGTTTCATTTTCTTGTCTGAGAGTATTTACTTTGTTTTCAAGATTGTTTTTAATTTCCTCATAATTTTGTAATTTTTCTTGATATTTATCGACATCTTGAACTTTCTCTCTATTTTCTTCAATTTTCTGGTTTAGTGTATTGATTCTTGCAGTCATATCCTCTTCAATTTGTTTTTTTTCTGCTTCCATGTTCTTAAGCTTCTCTTCGTAATCTGTCATTTTCTTTTCAGTGTTACTTAGTTCTTCTTCTTGGTTTTTATATGCATCCCAAAGTTTTACAAGTCTTTCTTTTTCTTTTTCAAGTTCAGTGCTGTATTTTTTTGCACCTTCAGCTGCTTCTGCTTTTTGTTTTTCAGCTTCTTGAACTCTATTTTCAAAATGTTCAAGAACTCCACTAATCTCATCAATATTTTCTACATGGAGCATTTTTTGTATTCTTTCTAAATCTTCTGTACCTTTTGAAAATGAATCTTTGATACTATCAATTTCGTTAGTAACAGTCATTAATTTTTTTCTGAGTGTATCCAGATTCCCCATGTCTTCTACAATTTTTTCTTCAGCCATAAACCATCTTTGCCTCCCTATTTAATTCCAGGACTAATAATACCTTTGTTGCTATATAAGGATTTTCATATAATACAATGAAGATGATGAATTTTGCCTATTATTATCTTTAGATAAAAATAAAACACCATTAAGCTAATAAAGTATAATTATGATACATTAATTAATAATTTAGCCTAGTTACTAGGAGGTAAAGTTGGATGGGATTATTTGGCAGAGGAAAGCTTTCATCAATTTTAAATAAAATTTTTGGTAAAAAACATGCTAAGATTGGAATTTACGGTCCGCCTAATGTAGGAAAGACTACACTAGCTAATAGGATTCTTAGAGACTGGACTGGCGATATCATGGGTAGTGTATCTGAGGTTCCTCATGAGACTCGTAGAGCTAAATGGAAAAAAGATGTAAAAATTGAAAATGGTAAATCCTCTCTTAAGATGGATATCGTTGACACTCCAGGTATTTCAACAAAAGTAGATTTCAAAGAATTTATGAATACTTTTGGTCTTACAAAAAATGAGTCAAAAAGAAGAGCTAAAGAAGCAACTGAAGGAGTTATTGAATCAATAAAATGGCTTGAAGATATTGATGGAGTTCTTCTGGTTATGGATTCAACCCAAGATCCTTTCACACAAGTAAATGTTACAATTCTAGGTAATCTTGAAGCTAGAAACCTGCCTGTACTAATAGCTGCAAACAAAATAGATAGGGAAGAATCAAGCCCTGCAACATTAAAATCAGCGTTTCCTCAGCATCCGGTAATACCAATAAGCGCTCTTACTGGTTATAATTCTGATAATTTGTATTCAACTATGGTTAAACATTTCAGAAAAACAAAAAAGAAAAGGAGGTAGTAAGATGACAAAGAAAAAATCAAAGGGTATATCGTTTAATCTTGTTTCTAAAAATAAACTTGACAATTTTTCTGAAGACGAAAAACTTAAATTTATTATTAGAGAAGTAAAGAAGGGTAACATTCTAGTTTTAGAACATGGTCTTACACCTATTGAGCAAGCAAGTCTTATTGAAAAGACTATGAAAGAGATAAAACAGGATACATTTATAGGTGTAGAGATGGAAGGCTACGGTCAGGAAAATTCCTCTTTTATAAAAAGGCTTTTAGGTTTGTCAAATAAACCCCGAATGACCTTGATTGGTCCTGCTGATCTTCTTCAAATGGTTAAAAAAGATAATGATATGATTCAAACAAAAATCATCCCTGGGAAAGGGTAAAGGAGATAAATAAAAAATGCCTCATCAATGTCTAAAATGCGGTCATGTATTTAATGAGGGTTCACCTCAACTTCTTAAAGGCTGTCCAGAATGCGGGGGAAACAGATTTTTTTATACAAAAGAAGCCCTTGATGAAAAACAAAGGGAGGATATTACAAAAAAAGTCGGAAAAGATCTGAATGAGGCAATAATGGAATTACTTGAAGGAAATGAACACTTAGTCGATAAATCTGGTAAATGGGCAAAGATTAAACCTAAAGATGTTAAAAAAGCTGTTAAAAAACAGCTTAAAGATAAAGTTAAACCTGATAACAAAGAAAATATTGAAATTATCACTGATGATGAATACAGGCTTAAAGCAATTAGCGATGCTCAATCAGAGTCAGATGACTCAATGTATCCTGAAACAATAGACATCGAAAAACCTGGTAGCTATAAGATTGATTTGAAAGGTCTACTTGAAGATGAACCAATTATAATTCAAAAAGATGGTTCATATACTATCCATCTCCCATCTGTTTTTAAAAAATTAAATGAAAAAAAGAATGGTTAAAATTATTTATTTAA
>CAZKQS010000137.1:0-3979 GCA_964554985.1 uncultured Thermoplasmatales archaeon
AACACACCCCAAGAAACTGTTCTTAAACCCCGAACTATGTATGGTGTTACAAAAGTTACAGGTGAACTATTAGGTGATTACTATTTTAGAAAATTTGGAATTGATGCACGCGGTCTAAGATATCCTGGGATAATTAGTAGCGAAACACTGCCTGGCGGAGGGACAACTGATTATGCTGTTGAGATTTTTTATGAAGCAATTAAAAACAAGAAATATAACTGTTTTGTAAATAAAAAAACCCGTCTTCCTATGATGTATATGCCTGATTGTATTAAGGCTACAATCGATCTTATGGAAGAAGATTTATCCAGTTTAAAACATCACTGTGATTTCAATGTTGGTTCTATGAGTTTTACAGCAGGAAAACTTGCTGATGAAATCAAAAAACATATCCCTGAGTTTGAATGCAAATATAAACCAGATTTCAGGCAAGACATTGCTGATTCATGGCCTAGTTCTATTGATGATTCAGCTGCAAGAGAAGAATGGAATTGGAATCCATCTTATGATCTATCTTCTATGACAGAAGATATGCTTGAAAAACTAGGTAAAAGACACAAAGCTGGAAAACTCTAGAAAGTTTTTTTAGCTAAGCTTTAATTAAGCATATTTGGAGAGAAGGAATTCTTATGCAAGAATTAAATGAAATTAGAAAAAATAACTCTAAAAATAAAATAAATATGATTAGAAATCATCTTGGAGCTGAAGCTGATACTTTACTTGGTTTTAACAATCCAAAAATAAAATCAGATTCAATACACTTACCAGGCCCTGATTTTATCGATAGAATTTTTACTGATTCAGATAGGAATACCAATGTTTTAAGAAATCTAAAATCAATCTTTAATCACGGCCGTCTTTCTGGAACGGGTTATGTTTCAATTTTACCTGTTGACCAGGGAATAGAACACAGCGCTGCTGCATCTTTTGCGCCTAACCCTATATATTTTGATCCGGAAAATATAATTAAATTAGCAATTAAAGGAGGATGTAATGGAGTTGCATCTACTCTTGGAGTTCTTGGTTCAATATCAAGAAAATATGCACATAAGATTCCTTTTATTGTAAAAATAAATCACAATGAATTAATGTCTTATCCAAATTCATTTGATCAAATAATGTTTGCAGATGTAGAGCAAGCATGGGATATGGGTGCTGCTGCAGTTGGATGTACAATTTATTTTGGTTCAGATAAAGATTATTGTAATCGTCAGATTCAAGAAGTAAGTCAAGCTTTCAAATATGCTCATGAATTAGGAATGGGTACAATTCTTTGGTGTTACTTAAGAAATAGTGCCTTTAAAAAAGATGGAAATGATTATCATTCTTCTGCTGATCTAACAGGGCAAGCTAATCATTTGGGCGTTACGATTGAAGCAGATATTGTAAAACAAAAACAAGCTACTATCAACGGTGGATATATTGCAATGAACAAAGAAGGAGTAAAATACGGAAAGTACGATCAAAAAATTTACGATGAACTTTGTTCAAATCATCCTATTGATATGGTGAGATATCAGATAGCTAATTGCTATATGGGTCGAGTTGGTTTGATTAATTCTGGTGGTGCATCTGGTGATAATGATTTTGCTCAAGCAGTAAGAACTGCAGTAATCAATAAACGAGCAGGTGGAACTGGGCTAATATCAGGTAGAAAGGCATTTCAAAGACCAATGGAAGAAGGAATCAAACTTTTGAATTCAATCCAAGATGTTTATCTTTGTGATGAGGTAACAATTGCGTAAGATTTATTTACCTCTTTTTTATTTTTTATAAAAAAATTTAGGCATACCGAAATTTATTTAAACTATCTTTAACATAATAATATTTAGGCATACCTAAAAATGTGATTTCAATGAATAAAAATACAAAAACTTTAGCAAATCTTCCAATGAAAAAAAAGGCAAAAATCGTAAAAATACACAGAGGCAGACACTTTCATAGAAGGATGTGTGTAATGGGCCTTAGAATCGGACAAACAGTTGAAGTGATTTCTAGGCAACCACTTATGGGCCCATTAACAATATCTGCTGGAAAATGCAAAATGACAATAGGGCGAGGTATGGCACATAAGATTATTGTTGAGGAGCTATGAATAAAAAGATAGTTTTAATGGGAAACCCTAATGTTGGAAAAAGTGTAGTTTTTTCCCGGCTTACAGGTGCAAATGTTATTTCATCGAACTATCCAGGTACAACCGTTGATTTTTCCAAAGGAAAAATGAAACTTGAAAATGATACATATGAAATAATAGATGCACCAGGAACCTATTCACTAGATCCCTCTAATAAATCAGAAAAAGTTGCAGCTGAAATTTTTGAAGATGCTGATATTGTAATAAATGTTATCGACTCAACAAATCTAGAAAGAAACCTGTATCTCACACTTGAACTTTTAGAACAAAACATCCCCGTGATAATTGCCCTAAATATGTGGGATGAAACAAAGCATATTGGAATAAATATTGACGAAAAAAAAATAAGGCAATTACTTAAAGTTCCAGTAACACCAATTGTTGCTCTTACCGGGCAAGGTATAAAAGAACTTGTAAATAATATTAAAAATGCAAAAACATCAGAAGAGATAAAACCAACAAGTGAAGAAGGGCGATGGATAGAGATAGGTCAAATTATAAAAAAAGTTGAAAAAATCGAACATAAACACCACAGCATCAAAGATAAAATTTCAGATCTGACAATTAAACCACTGACGGGTCTTCCTATAGCAATAGGAATTATATTTTCAGCATTCTGGCTTGTCAGATTAATCGGTGAAAATCTAATAACATATATCTTAGACCCAATATTTAAAAATCTATATCTGCCTTTAGTAACTAAATTAGGAGAGTTTCTAGGCCCAGGTTTTCTATATAATTTTCTGATAAGCCAAGAATATGCACAAATCGATTTTGTAGAATCGCTAGGAATGTTTACAACTGGAGTGTATGTTCCGATTGGAATGGTTCTACCATATATTATTGCATTTTACTTCATGCTTTCATTACTTGAAGATACAGGTTATCTACCAAGGCTTGCAACACTTGTTGATAATATTTTTCACAAGCTTGGAATGCACGGATATGGAATAATACCTGTATTTCTCGGCCTTGGTTGTAATGTTCCAGGCATGCTATCAATAAGATCATTAGAAACAAGAAAGCAAAGACTTATTGCAGCAACACTTTTATCAATTGCAGTACCTTGCATGGCACAGACATCCCTAATATTTGCAATGTTTTCAGATGATAAAATACAAGGAAGTTTACAATTTTTCCCAATAATATATATTTTAATGGTTTTTTCAACATTACTAATAATATATTTTGTAGTAGGGTTTATCCTTAATAAATTTATAAAGGGCGAAAGCCCTGAGATATTTCTTGAAATTCCAAACTATAGAGTTCCACATCTTAAAACAACCTTTAAAAAAACATGGATGCGAATAAAATGGTTTATTAAGGACGCACTTCCATGGATGTTTATTGGAGTGTTAGCAATCAACATTTTGTATTCGATCGGTTTTATCGAGTACATTGCTAGAGCTTTTAGGCCTATAATGACTACTCTTTTTGGCCTACCTGGTGAAACATCAATAGTACTTATAAGCGGTTTTCTAAGAAAGGATTTAGCAGTTGGAACATTACTTAGTTTTGATGCAGGTACATTTAATCCAATGCAGCTTGTAATTGTTGCAACAATGCTAACTATGTTCTTCCCATGTATTGCAACATTTGCTGTAATGGTTAAAGAATTAGGTGTAAAAGACATGATTAAATCAGCATTGATCATGCTTGGAGCAGCAGCAATTGTTGGAATTATTCTAAGATTAATACTTATTGGAGTGTGATTTTTTGAGAAAAAAAACAATAGAAGATTATGTCGAACTCGTATATGATCTATCTAACGATAAAGAAAAAGTCCACACAAATAATATAGCAAAATACTTTGATGTAAAACCCTCAAGTGTAACTGAAATCTTT
>CAZKQS010000138.1:0-3960 GCA_964554985.1 uncultured Thermoplasmatales archaeon
TATATATTAATTTATAAAACTTCTTTTTTTTATATATTAAATTATCAAATTCATTTTATAAAAAACTAATATTTATATATAAATTAAAATGAAATAGTAATCATAGAAGAAGCAGTAGGTTTGTTATTTTCTAAATATGGTTGGATGTTTATAACTATGTTCTTAATGTTCTTTTTCAAAGGTGCTATAGAAAGTTTATATTATGGTATCAGGTTTATGCTTGGAAATGAATATAATGTGGATGATGTTGTTTACATAAATAAAAAGAAATGTAGAATCATAAGAATGGGTATATATAGAACCACGTTTTATGTTATGGATGAACCAAGAAAATTTCATATTCCTAATAATAGGTTACAATATCATATCATAGAAAAGGAATTAATTCAAAAATAATAAAGTAAATAATATGAAAAAAATATCGTCATTTAATGACTACTTAGTAGATATGTTATTAGAGGCTACGGAAGAAGCAGCTGTAACAGATGAATTAAGATTAGTTATATCCGATACATTAAGAAAATATTTAATTAATATTGATCACCCAATAGCAAGAGATATTGTACAAAATGCTGATGCATCTAACGTTGAATATAAAGTAACTTACATCGATATTGATGATAGTGATCCCAATAAAAAGGATATGGTATCTTTCATGAGTTCATATAAAGCTATTGATGCATTAATGAAATCCAAAGATATTAAAAAAGACGGAGTATTATCTGATACGGAATTAAAAACTATTAAAAACCAAGTATATAATACACCAGATAAGTTCTTTTTAGACCAAAAGAACCGTCCTAAGACTAAAATAGGGCGTGTAGTATCTAAGTTGTTCCCTGGTAAATATAAACAGTCTGGTGACCCTAAAAAGGATATAGAATCGTTTGTAAATATGTTTAAAGCAGCAAGAGATACATCAAAGTTTGAAGTAGTTCAAGGAGATGATATACAATATTGGTATAATGAAGAACAATATGTACCCGGTGGTGGTCAACTAAATAATTCTTGTATGAGATATGATTCGTGCGAAGATTATTTACAATTATATGCTGATAATCCTGATAAAGTATCTCTTGTAATTCTTAAAGATACAGAAGATAATGAAAAAATAAGAGGTAGAGCTATTTTATGGAATTTGGATAGACCATCTGGAAGAACTTTTATGGACAGAATTTATACAGTAAAGGATTCTGATGTAATATTGTTTCAAGATTATGCAAGAGAAAACGGATGGATACATAAAAAATATCAAAATATGAGTGAAGATGATCCATTTGTTGATACAAGAACTGGTGAAGATATGGATATAAATTTTGTTGTAAATGGATTATCAGATCCAGGTGATGGTGGGTATCCTTATATGGATACTATGAAGTTTTATGATGGTTATACAATATCAAATAATAATCAAAGTTTAGGAAATAGTAATGTAAAAAAATTAGAAGATACAAGTGGTGGATCAGAAGAAGGTGGAGAATATAGTGATTTTTACGATGAATATGTGGACACAGAGGATATGATGTATTGTGATAGATACACAGGTAGTGATGCATATAGATATGAAGATGACTGTTATTATTCAGATTTTTATGGTGAAACAATAGCTAATGATTATGCGGAAAACGAAATGGAAGAATTAGATCATTATGATGATTATGTTGATAAGTATAGAGAAAATGGTGATTATATAACAACCTATGAAGGTAATACATGTGATGAAGATTATGCTATGAATAATTTTGCGTGGAGTGAATATGAAGGTGAATGGTTAGAAGAATGGGAAGATTCTATTTATCATGATGGACCTATACCAAGAGATAATGCGATTGAAGTTTATACTGACGTAGAAGGATTTTATACTGATTTAAGAATAGATAATGAATCAGATGGTCATTGGTGGCGATGGGAACATGATGGAGAAAATTATGATGATGATATTACAGAAGAAGAATTACGAGAACATCACGGTTTAGATGAAGATGATGAAGATGAAGAAGATTAAAATAAAAGGATGTGGTTTTTAGTCACCCTTTATTTTTCGTTTAATTTTCATAATCTGTGAACCTGTTATAAAGAACAACCCAAATAAGAATATTAATATACTTGACGGATGGTAATAAGAACCATACTTACCAAGAATACATAATAGTATTCCACCAAAAAACCACATTTTTTCTGTTTTATCCATTAATAATTTATTTTAAAATATTAAACTCCCTTCATCACCCCAGTCAGTATACAATTTTCCATCTTCACGAAGAATCAAATATTTAAGAATATTATCTACTTCACTTTTATCGTCCATGCAGTCCCCGTCAATTACTGTTGACATTTTCTGAATACTATAAACAATTGCACCAAATGGAAGCACGTACTGAGCTTTACCTTTATCTATAATATAATCTCTAATTCTCCCCATTAATTCAGTATCTACAAGATGGTCTTTAATCCATTTATCTTCTTTTGTATCATTATTAGAATAATACATTTCACGGAAAGTGATTTGATTGGCTCCTAATTCATTGAATTTTTCAAAAAATACTTTTGGGTGGTAAATATGATTATAAACTGATGTCATGTTCAAAGATAAACGAAGATTAAAACCAAAATCTTTTATTTTTTTACATATTTCACTCAACCCAAAATGTAATTTAGGATGAACACCCATAATATTCAAATTTGATTCATCATCAAAAATATCACTAATGGAAAGACTAATAGTGGATACACCAATTTGACGTAGGATATGAAGATTGACATCTGTAAGCATAACACCTGATGTTTGAAGTTCAATTCTTGGAAAAGGATCATTCATTTCTTTAAGAATAGAATCAACCATTAAAAGGAATGGTATATTTTGTAGTGCTTCACCTGTGCCTGTTAATATAATAGTATCAATGTTGTGTAGTTTTGCATAATTAAATCTTCTACGAAGATCTGATTTATATAAAAGAAATTCTGATGAATCTTTATCCTTAAACCTATCAGCATATTCATTTGTGTGTGTTTTACTTACACAAAATTCACAATCATTAACACAACGATTTTTGGTAGGTACTACGATGGACATTGTTTGGATAATCATATATTAATTATTTAGTTATACTACAAATATAGTAATTTTATATTTGAATTCCAAATTCATTTATACTTTTTTCCCTTGTTCCTTTCAAAGAAATAGTTTTATTAATATAATCATCTAATGTTTTTATATTAGAGTTTAATTGGTGTAACTTTATTTTTCTCATTTCTAATTTATCTTCTGTATTTAATTTACGCCAATCTTTTGTTTTATGTAATTTATGTATTCTTTTATCTGTCCTTTCTGAATTATACATCAAGGCATTTGGTAACTTTTCATAAACTTTCATTTTACAATGTATAAAAGAATGCCTAACACTTTCATATAGTTCTTTGCCATCATAAAATAAACCACTTGATGTCAAATCAACATTGGATAGTAATTTATAATAATTGTTTTTGAAAATATTTAACTCATTATATTGTGAAAAATATAAATCCGAAATGTTTTGATTAAATGGTCTTATGAGCTGAACAATTTTTTGGTTTTTATTCATGTATGTAATTGGTTCAAAAATATACTTAATGTTTTTATATAATGTAAATATATCAGGTTTAACTAATTCTATTTGTTTATAATCATTTAATTCTAAAGTCCTATGAATATATCCCAATGATATTGGTAAACCCATTATATCAATGTCATTTATTTTATCTGCATCACCTGATATAATATCTCTTATAGACCCACCAAATATTACAGCAAGATCTACATGATGATCCCAAAATAATTCATTAGAATCAAATTCTAAATAATTATCTAATTCTTTTTTTATTATCTCCACCATCTTTTTTTCTTAGGGGTTTCTTCGATTTCAGGTTCTCCGTAAAGTTCTTTTTCCATTTCTTCAAGTTCACGTTCTTTTGCTTTTAATT
>CAZKQS010000139.1:0-3955 GCA_964554985.1 uncultured Thermoplasmatales archaeon
ACACCGATAAAAATAAAAAAACAAAAAACCTTGAAAATGAACTGTTTACAAAAAAGAAAAAAGAAAGTGAAATAAACGAGCAATTAAAAGATATTGAAAACAATATTAGAAAGCTTCAAAGAAAGCAAACCAAGCTTCAAGCTGAAATTGATGCAGCTGAAGAAGTACAGGGAAAATATAATCGAGCTGTAAATGAAGTTTTAAAAGCAAGAAACACAAACACACTTGATGGAATCATTGGAACTATCGCTGAACTTGCTAAAGTAGATGAAAAATATCAGACAGCAGTTGAAACTGCAGCAGGCGGAAGGATGCAGTCGATTGTAGTTAGAGACGATAAAACTGCTTCAGATGCAATACGGTTTTTACAGAAAAACAATCTAGGTAGAGCAACTTTTCTGCCTCTTAATAAAATGATTACCGGTAAACCCCGTGGAAAACCGTTGATGGCCGAGCAGGACGAAGCAGCACATGGGTTTGCAATTGATCTGGTTAAGTTCGACCCACGCTACAGAAACGCTTTCTGGCACGTTTTTAGAGATACAGTAGTAGTTGAAACCCTTAATGATGCAAGAAGGCTTATGGGCGGTGTAAGGCTCGTTGATCTTAAAGGAAGCTTAGTTGAATCAAGTGGAGCGATGATTGGTGGAAGTAAAATAAAAAGTAGACTTTCTTTTAGTAAAATAGATCGCGGTAAACTCGAAGAAATTACAAATGAATTAAATAATTCTATAAATCATCAGGAAAAATTAATTGAAAAACTAGAAACTATTAGAAAAGAAATCTCTGAAATTGAAGGAAACCTTGGAAACATTAGAACAATTGGTGAAAAAGAAGTAGAAATAAAGAATTTGGAAGTAAGTAAAAAAGAATTTAATAAAAAAATTAAGATAATCCTTAATGAAATAGATGAAAAAACAAATGAAAAAAACAATCTTTTAAGTAAAAAAACAGATGTAATTGAAAAAATAAAAGAATATAAAGAAAGACTAAATGAACTAGACAAAATAAAAGAAGAAAAAGGCAAACTACTTCTTAAAGGAACTAAAAAGGAACTAGCTTTAAAATCAAGAACCCTCGAAGAAGAAGTAAATAATCTAAGCGAAGAAATAATGGTTTTAAAAAGTAACAGGGAAACATTTGATAAAAAAATAGAACTACTAGAAGAAAGAAAAACTGAAATAGAAGGAAAAATCGAAAAACACGATACTGAAATTGAAGAAAACAAAGGAAAAATCGACGAACTAAAAGAAAAAAGAGAAAAAACTAGAGATGAACTAAAGGCTCTAATGAAAGTAGAAGAAAAAATGACTGGGAAAATGAAGGATTTAACTCAAGATAGAGACAGAATCTATAAAAAAACAGTTAACATTGAAAACGATCTTGATAAAATAAACACACGTATAGAATCATATTATGATCTTATATCTAGAGCTAAATACAGACTCCCCACACTTGACCAAACTATAAAAGAGCTAGAACAAGAAATAAAACTATACAACGTTGAAATAGAGGAAGAAACAAAACTTCCAAATGTTGAATCACTTAAAGATTCAGTTAGAACAATCGAAGAATCAATGAAGGAACTAGAACCAGTAAATATGCGTGCTCTTGAAGAATACGAGCATCAAAGTGAAAGGAAAAATAAACTAGATGAAGATGTAAAACACCTAAAAGATCAAAAAAAGAATTTAATTAAACTAGTAAATAACATTACAAAAAAGAAAACTGTTAGATTTTTTGAAGTATTTAACGCAATAAATGAAAACTTTAAAGATATATATGCAAAGCTATCTGAAGGTGGAGAAGCTGAATTAAAACTTGAAGACCCTGATAATGTTTTTGATAGCGGCCTTACAATTAAAGCTAGACCACGTGGTAAAAAAGTACTACTACTTTCAGCTCTATCAGGTGGTGAAAAAAGTATAGCATCTCTAGCTTTTATTTTTTCAATTCAAAGATATGACCCAAGTCCATTCTATGTTCTAGATGAAGTAGATATGTTTTTAGATGGAGTCAATGCTGAAACTGTAAGCCGCATGGTTAAAACACGTGCTGAGGACTCACAGTTCATAATGGTATCACTCAGAAAAATTGCATTAAAAGAAGCAAACCATGTGTATGGTGTAACAATGAGAGATACAGGAGTATCTGATATGATAGGTAATCTTGATCCAAGTACAGTTGGTCCAAAAGGAGAAATTAAAACAGAAGGAGGAAGATTGATAAGTGCAGGTTAAAATTGATAACGATGTCATAAACCATTTACTTTTCCATAAATCATTAATAGATGAAAAAGACGATGCAAAAAGGATAAATCAATACATTAGATTATTACAGGAAAAACAAGAAAACGATCATATTTCAATAGATAATCCCTTTGATAGGTCAATAGCTCTTGCTTTTGAACTAGTTACAAATCAACATTTAGATCCATGGGATATTGACTTAGTAAGTTTTAGTACAATGTATTTGAAAAGAGCTAAAGAAGAAAAAATTGATCTTATTACAGCTGGCCGAATCATCCTTCTAGCCTGGAGAGTTCTCAAACTTCAGAGTGAAAATTTAATGATTAACATGGAAGACAAAAAAGAATCATACGAGCCACTTGACTGGGGAGATATACCTCAAGAGATGTGGTTTTCTGAAGATGATTCTTATTCATATACAAACTTAGTTATGAAAGACCCTAAGCCACCGATCGAAGAACCTGTTAGAAGAAACGTTAAAAGAAAAGTAACATTAATCGAACTTTTAGATGCATTTGACACAGCTAAAAAAGAAGCTGAAGAGCGAAAAATCCTTGAAAAACAAAGGAAACTTGAAAGTAAAAGACTTACTGAAAAAGCAAGGAAAAGGATGAAGGGCACTGCACATGATGATCCATTAGAAAAAGATATTGAAGAAACCTGGAGTAAGATAAAAAACATATCTAAAAAGACAATGGTTCTATCTGATATATGTGAAAATAATAACCGCGAGGAAATCATTAGAATTATTATGTCGGTATTATTTCTTGCTTATGACAACAAAATAACTGTTTATCAAAAAAAGTTCCCATATGGTAATATTTATATTAAAAACAAGGGTTATAGTTAGATATTGAGGTAATAAAGATGGGTGTTAAAAATAAGCGCCTGGTTGAATCAGTTTTGTTTTCTGCAACAAAACCAATTAGTATAAATGAAATTAAAGATGCAACCAGCCTAGGTAGAAAAAAAATAAAAGAAACTATTGAAGAATTAATCGATGATTATAACGTTAAAAGAAAAAACGATACATCCATTAAAATTGTTAAAGCGGGAAACAAATATACAATGCAAGTAAAAAATAGATACGCTGATAAGTCAACTATGTTAGCGACCCCTGAAATAGATTCAAATCTACTTAAAACCTTAACCTTAATTGCTTTTCACCAACCTATAAAACAATCCAACTTGCGCAGGATGATAGGTGAAAAAGCCTATGATCATGTAGAAGAACTTGCAGGTTTAAAACTCATAAATAGATCTAAACATAGAAACACATTGATGCTAAGAACAACAAAAAAATTCCCTGAGTATTTTGGAATTGATAGCACAAAACCTGAAGATATACGAGATTTTTTAATGAAAAAAGCATCAGATAAAATAAAAAATAATTTGTAAAAACCTTTTCTTAAAAATATTTTAGATAACAACTGTAAAGAAAGCAGGATAGAACTGTAAAATAATCCTTTTAAATACCTTTTTACAAAAATAATAATTGAGTTGAACGGGGACAAGAAAAAACTCGTTTTTTTCTCATCCTTTCACCTCCTCTCCTTACCACCTACCCCGTTCAACAACTCATTTATCTTTTTAGTAAAATTTAAAGACACTTCATACATAGTACTAGATGGATGGATAGATCAATAGAACATTTATACAAAGAAATAAACCGCGTCCCCGCCGGGGCGTCGCCGCCGGCTCCGGCC
>CAZKQS010000140.1:0-2459 GCA_964554985.1 uncultured Thermoplasmatales archaeon
AAAACGCAAAAATCGCACTTGTAAATGCAGCACTAGAAGTCAAAAAAACAGAAGTAGATGCAAGAATTCAAATCAATGATCCAACTCAATTACAAGCATTCTTAGATGAAGAAGAAGGAATGCTCAAAAAAATGGTTCAAAGAATCAAAAAGAGCGGAGCAAATGTTGTAATCTGTCAGAAAGGAATTGATGATATAGCTCAGCACTTCCTTGCTAAAGAAGGAATATTTGCAGTAAGACGTGCAAAGAAATCAGATATGGAAAAACTAGCAAAAGCAACTGGTGCAAAAGTAGTTGCCAATCTAGAAGGCTTAACAAAAAGTGATCTAGGAAATGCTGGAAACGTCGAAGAAAGAAAAATTGGTGAAGACAAAATGACCTTTGTTACAAACTGCAAAAATCCAAAAGCAGTATCAATATTGATTCGCGGTACAACTGATCACGTGATTGATGAATTAGAAAGAGCACTACACGATGCTTTATCAGTAGTTAGAGTAGCACTCGAAGATGGAAAAATGACGCCTGGCGGTGGTGCAATGGCAACAGCGGTGTCAATGGGCCTACGCGACTATGCACCAAGTGTTGGTGGACGTGAACAAATGGCAATAGAGGCATTTGCAAATGCTATAGAAATTGTTCCAAAGACACTATCTGAAAATGCTGGACTTGATCCAATTGATATGATGCTTGAAATCAGAAACGCACACAAGAAAGGCAAAAAAACATCAGGTATAAATGTACACATTGGTAAAGTAGATGATATGATAAAAAACAGTGTCATCGAGCCACTTAGAGTAAGCATGCAAGAAATTGAAGCATCAAGTGAAGCTGCAACCATGATACTACGTATCGATGATGTCATCGCAAGTAAAGGCGGTGGCGATGGCGGCGCTCCAGGTGGAGCACCCGGCGGAATGCCTCCTGGAATGGGCGGTATGCCACCAGGAATGATGTAATAAAATAATTACATCAATTTTTTTTCTTTTTTCTTTATAAAACAAATAAAGGCAGGTGAGGTATGCAAGATAAAGACAATAAAACCAAAAAGAAACAAAAAACTAGCAAATCTAAATCCAAAAAAAAGGATTTAGAAACTGAAATCAAAAAATTAACAGAAGAAATAAAAGAAAAAGATGATAAACTTTTAAGACAAATAGCTGAACTTCAAAACTATCAAAAAAGAATGCAAAAAGAAATTAAATATAATAAAGAAGAAACTAAAAAGAAATATCTAAATGAAATAATAGATTTATATGAACTATTAAACAAAGCTTATGAAGATAACAACCCAAAGAAGGGTCTTAAACTTTTACTTAAAAATATTGAAAATTTCTTTGAAAAAGAACAAATCAAATGTATAGAATGTAAAGGTCATGATTTTGATCATAACTATCATCATGCAATTACTACCATAGAAAAAAAAGATTGTAAAGATGATACAGTTGTTGAGGAGGTAAAAAAGGGATATCTAATTGGTGATAGACTTTTAAGACCTGCTCAAGTAATTGTTGTAAAAAACAAAAATGAGAATTAATGAGGTGAAATATAAATGGGAAAAATAATTGGAATTGATTTGGGAACTACAAACTCTGAAGTAGCTGTAATGGAAGCAGGAAGTCCTACTATTATTAAAAGTGCTGAAGGCCAAACCTATTTTCCTTCAATTGTTGCTTTTACTAAAGAAGGTGAAAGATTAGTTGGGGAATCAGCTAAAAGACAGGCTGTGACAAATACAGATGGCACAGTCCATAGAATTAAACGAAAGATGGGTACTGGTGAAAAAGTAAATATCAGAGGTAAGAAATATTCACCAGAGCAAATCAGTGCATTTATTTTACAAAAAATAAAAAAAGATGCTGAAGAATTTTTAGGTGGTAAAGTAACTGAAGCAGTAATAACTGTTCCAGCATACTTTGATGATGACCAAAGACAAGCAACAAAAGATGCAGGAAAAATCGCGGGTCTTGAGGTAAAGCGTATCATTAATGAACCTACTGCTGCTAGTTTAGCATATGGTCTAGATAAAAAAGGAGATCATAAGATAGCAGTATATGATTTCGGCGGAGGAACATTTGATATTACACTTATGGAAGTAGGAGAAGGTGTGTTTGAGGTTCTTAGTACAAATGGTGACACAGAACTAGGCGGTTCAGATATGGACCAAGCGCTTGTAGATTTTCTTGCTGGTGAATTTAAAAAAGAACATAACGTTGATCTAAGAAAAGATCCTAAATCACTTCAGAGACTTTTAGAGGCCTCTGAAAAAGCAAAAATGGAACTTTCTTCAACAAAACAAACTGAAATCAATCTTCCATATATCACAGTAATTGATAACGAGCCAAAACATCTTGAAAAGAAACTTACAAGAGCTAAGTTTGAAGAAATAATTAGTTCTATTGTAGATAAAACAGAAAAACCATGCAAACAAGCTTTAAAGGATGCAAAACTCAAAGCTTCAG
>CAZKQS010000140.1:2469-3945 GCA_964554985.1 uncultured Thermoplasmatales archaeon
CATATGTAAAAAAGAAAGTAGAAGATATATTTGGTAAACCACCTAAGCGTGATGTAGATCCTATGGAATGTGTTGCAATAGGTGCGGCAATCCAGGCTGGTGTTTTATCTGGTGAGGTTGATAAGGACATAGTTCTTTTGGATGTAACTCCCCTAAGTCTAAGTATTGAAACACTTGGTGGAGTTGCAACGCCATTAATTGAAAGAAACACAACTGTTCCAACTAAGAAAGGAAAAGTTTTTAGTACAGCTGCTGACAACCAAACAAGCGTTGAAATAAATGTCCTACAGGGCGAGCGTCCAATGGCATCAGACAATAAAAGCCTTGGTAGATTTCATTTGGATGGAATCCCACCAGCACCTCGTGGTGTACCACAGATAGAAGTAACATTTGATATCGATGCGGATGGTATTTTAAATGTTACAGCTAAAGACAAAGGAACTGGTAAAGAACAATCAATTAGAATCACAGGTTCAACAAAACTATCCGATTCAGAGATTGAAAAGATGAAAAAAGAAGCAGAGGAACATGCCGAGGAAGATGAAAAACGTAAAGAAAAAATTGAAGTTAGAAACAAAGGCGACTCAATGGTTCATACTGCTCAAAAAACTCTTGATGAATTAAAAGACAAAGTTTCAGATGAAAATAAAAAGAAGGTTGAAGACAAGGTTAAAGATCTTAGAAAAGCGCTTTCCGGCGATGACATTGAAAAAATAAAAGAAGAAACTGAAGATCTTTCAAAGGTTCTTCAGGAAGTTGGAGCATCTATTTATCAAAATGCAGCCCAACAAGCTCAAACCCAGCAGGCTAAAAATCAACAATCAGCAGGTAAGGATGAATCATGGTCAGGTCATCCTGGCAGTGGCAGTGATGATACGATTGATGCTGATTATGAGGTTAAGAAAGATAAAGATAAAAAAGACAAAAAATAAAAAAAATTTTTATCTTTTTTTATTTTGACTTTACAACAAAAACTGAACAGGGAGACTTTTCAACTACTTCCTTTGATACACTTTTTTCAATTACTTTATCTAGGCCTTTTGTTCTGTCATGGTGAGCCATTATAATTAGGTCACCTTCTTTTGCAAATTTTATTATTTCTTCTGAAGGTTTACCTGCAATTATTTCTGTTTCAATTTCAATTCCAAAAGTTTCGCCCATTTTTTTGAAGTTATCAAGAAAATTTTGAGTTTCTTTTTTTAGTTTATCCTCAAGTACAACTGATGATATAAATTGATGAGTATCATTGATTGTTATTATTTTAGCATTTACACCTAAAATTTTTGCAAGATAAGCTCCTTTTTTTACTGCTTTTTCAGAATCTTGGGTGTTGTCTACTGGAATAATTATTCTTTTAATATCTTTCATTGTCATATATCATTAATTAGTATATTTTATCTATAATTAAATATTACTTTTCTATTTGAAACAAATGTTTTCTATTTTATCAAAAAAAAGTAACTTTTATTTTTTTTA
>CAZKQS010000141.1:0-3929 GCA_964554985.1 uncultured Thermoplasmatales archaeon
TTGAGGCAATTGTAGCAGCGGATGCAGTGCCTATAACGCGGATTATATCCGCTACAGCACCGTTGGCGGTCGATCCAGCGGATGGCGTGTTGGATGACGACCTGACACTGAGCATTGATAAGATCGGCGTGCCGATCCGAATGGACGTACACGGATTGACGATGGGGTTGGGCTTCGAGATGGACAACGGGCGCCTACTTGGATATAACGAATAAATAGGGGGAATTATGACAACTAATCATCATACACCGCATACGGCTGGCGATTTGCTCACAGCGGCGAATCTCAATAGCCCACTGAGCGAGTTGGACTCCGCAATCAGCGACCGCACTGGTGCGGACGCTGACCTGGTATCCGGCACGGCGGGCGACGATGGCGATCTCGTCGTGTGGAATGCGGACGGGGACGCTGTAGAGGGCGATCCGGCAGGCTCAGACGTAAAAGGCGACTTTGCCGATTTGACGGAACGCCTTGAAGCTGCTGAGTACACGTTTCTCAATTTTGAGGATGCCGACGCGGGGCATTGCGTTTTGTTGCCGCCGAAGGCGATCTCAGGCTACGATTACGACGGCGTCATCGTCCAGAAATACTCCGGCAGCCAGGAAAACGCGACGCCGTGGGACGATAACCCGGACGTGGCGGACGGTGCAGCGGTAGGCGCTAATATCGTACACAGCAAGCCCGGCGTGTCGCCGTGGCGAGAGATCACGTACTTGGAGGCGCGGAAGGCGGCGTGCAATCTGGGCACGGGATGGTTTCTCACGCCGGCGCGGGTGTGGGCGCGGCTGGCCTTCGAAGCCGCGGCGAATAACACGCAACCGCACGGTCCGAACGGCGACACGAATCCGCCGAGTGACTCGGAATATCCGAGTGAGTTAGGCATCCGCGATTGGGCACTGGCCGATCGCGGAGCGCACGACTCGGCGCTGACCGGATCGGGGCCGGTAACATGGTTTCATAATTGGCGCGGTGATGGTGTCGCTGACCTCAATGGCAATATCTGGGAGTGGGTGTCGGGGTTGTTTCTACT
The DNA here is from genome assembly GCA_964554985.1 of uncultured Thermoplasmatales archaeon. Lineage (GTDB taxonomy): Archaea > Thermoplasmatota > E2 > DHVEG-1 > DHVEG-1 > CAYZTD01. The sequence goes on from CAZKQS010000141.1 coordinate 1,031, forward strand.
ACCGGAGAGTCTGAGCGACGATTCGACGACACCGCACGTCATCACCGGCGCTGGCGAGGATGGCTACGTGCTCGTCCACGCCAACGATGATCTATCGCTGCGCGGGTCGCCATTCGGCGAGAGCACAGCGACGGCGGCTGGATCGCTGACAGATAGCAACAAGGATTGGACGGCCAATGAGTTCTCAGGTTGCTTCCTGTACGACGCCAGCGGCAACCTGTACTACATTGACTCAAACACCGCGACCGCACTGAGCATTGACGGTGCGGATACACCAGCCTCCGGGCCGTATGAGGTTTTGTCGCTGGTATCAACGGACATCACCGCCGGAATGACGAGCGGGAATCGCATCCTGACACTGCGCAGTGATGCCGATCTCGGACCGCTGGCAATCCCGGCCGCATCTGACGGCACAGGGAGCGCCGCCTATGGCCGAGATGGCTATTGGTTCTCTGCCACGGCGTTACGTGCGGCTATTCGTGGTGGCCACTGGCCCGATGGCGCGCAGGCTGGCGTTTTCGCGCTGTACCTCGTCTACGCGCCGTCCTCTCGTTACGTGATCCGCGGGCTCCGCGCTTGCAAGTCTCTATAATCTGGTATCTGTCCACCTGAAAACCTGTAATCTGAAAATCTAAAATCTAATTAAAAAAATGCTTGATAAACTGATAATTTACCAAAAGCTTTACGATTTGATCATCTACGCTTTCCCAATAATCAATCGATTCCCAAAAAATCAGCGATTCGTATTAGCACAACAAATAGAGAACTCGCTTTTGGACGCAGTGAAATTGGTTGCCAGGGCAAACTTGCAACGAGACAAACGTAGAACGTTGTATGAGCTGGATGTTCAGCTCGATATGACAAAGTTGCTTATTCGCATTGCACACGACTTAAACTTGCTATCACATCGACATTATGGACAGATGGCGATGCGAATGAAAGAAATTGGTCGATTGCTTGGTGGCTGGCGTAAGCAGCAAGCCAAAAAGCATAACCGATAGGGTTGTAATCGTAACGTGCGGCTATTCGTGGTGGCAACTGGACCAATGGCGCGCAGACTGGCGTTTTCGCGCTGAACCTCAACAACGCGCCGTCCAATCGTAACGTGAACCGCGGGCTCCGCGCTTGCAAGAAACTAGAGCTGTATTGGCCCGATCTATCAGATAAAGAGCGATCTGCTGGGCAGTGCCTGAAGAGACTTGGGATTGCAATCCTCACTACATCCGGTTTACCGGCTAGTGAAAAACATAAATAGGTGGGCTGTATTAGTAGGTTAAAAGCCGAACATTCAGCCCCATCGATTAAAAATGAAAACTTATAGGAATCTCTATCCACTTATATACGCTTTCGATAATTTATATCGAGCCTATATCGATGCCCGGCGCGGGAAACGGTATCAAGCTGAGGTGCTGAAATTCACTGTGGACCTCGAAGATAATTTACTGAGCCTGTATCAAGAGTTACAGGAGGAAACATACACAACAGGGGAATACCACTACTTTACAGTGTATGAACCAAAAAAGCGCGAGGTGGCCGCGTTACCATTCCGGGATCGCGTCGTTCATCACGCGATACATAATATTCTAGAGCCAATATTTGACCGTGGATTCATCTATCACAGTTATGCTTGCCGAGAGGGAAAGGGGACACACGCCGGTGCCGATCAAGTCACGCACTGGCTTCGCGAAATACACAGGAAGCACGGGCGGGTTTATGTTTTTAAAGCAGATATTAAGAGCTACTTTGCATCAATCGATCACGCTGTTTTGATCGATATATTAAAGCGTAAAATTCGCTGTCAGCGCACGATGGCTCTTTTGAGGGACATCATCTATAGCGCCGGCAACAATGGCAAAGGAATACCGATAGGCAATCTGACATCACAGCTTTTTGCTAATGTTTATCTCAATGAGTTGGATCAGTACGTAAAGCACCAATTGCGCCTCCATTACTACTTGCGATATATGGATGATTTTATTGTGCTACATCATACTAAGAAATCATTGAGGCACTGGCGCTATCAGGTAGAGACGTATCTCGCTGACCGCCTGAAAATCCAATTGAACAATCGCACTGTGATCTTTCAGGAAAAGCGTGGTGTGGACTTTCTTGGTTATCGCATTTGGCGCACGCATCGACTTTTAAGAAAATGCAGTGTAAAAAGAATGAAGAGAAGACTTGGAAAATTTGAAAAAGAGTATGCGGAAGGTGGAACCTCATTTAAGGAGATCAATGCATCTGTCCAGAGCTGGATCGGGCATGCTATGCACGCAGATACCTATAACCTGCGGAGAAAACTGTTTTCCAATTTTAGATTAAGGAGAAATAAAAATGGTGATTAAAATTTTGAGCACCGATTGGGTGTGTCGATACGAGGATGCCGGATACGACGTGCTGATTGAGAGCCTCGCGCCGCAGGGGCTGGAGATGGCCGAATTCTTGGCGGCGCTGAACGATGCCGGAAGCCAACCGGCGATGACGCAAGATATGCTTCTCAAGTATATCATCGACCGCAAGGCTGCGGGAGCACTGGAGACGATTGACGTGCGCGGGGCCAGTTTCCCGCAGCACACGGCCCGACCCGCTGCGCCGACCGGATTAGGCGGCGATGCGAGCGGCGTGTATTTCAGCGCGCCGGTCGAGAATCTGGGCGAGGGGAGCACCACGATCTACTGGTACGTGAACGGGCAGCAGGTCGCCTCGACCAGCCAGGACATCAGCAGCAATCGCGCCTCCCCGCCAGAGGTGGCGGCGGCGGCCAGCACCGGGGATGTAGTGCAGATCGCACTGGTCGACGATGGCGTGGGGTGGTGGGCGCGGATAGAGGTATAGCGTTTAGCGAGCATAATTGAGTTTATTCTTACTGTAGTACAATGTTTACTACACAACAATCTTTCGT
>CAZKQS010000142.1:0-3890 GCA_964554985.1 uncultured Thermoplasmatales archaeon
AAATGATGAAGGAGAAATTTATACCTCAGGTTTTTTTGCCTACTCTATTGAACTAATTACTAGTGAAAATGTATATACAGCATCCTATGGTATTGGAGATGAAAATGGTACTTCGACTCTTGCCTCAGTTAATTTAAATGAGGATTTTGAGGACGATGTTTTAGATGATTATTCTATAGATGGAAACAAACTCACTTTTACATTTGATCTAGTGGATAGTAACGAAATTTGTATTGGACTTGATTGTTATTTAATGCTAGTAGAACTTCCAGAGCAACTATATTTGGATTATGTAAATGGAATGGCTGATAATACTCTTTTAATAAACGGAGGAGGTAAGTATTATACAAACGTTGGAGATACATTTTCTCTCAAGGGGAGTGTAGAGCAAGGAGACGCTTCTGATTATAAATGGCTTTGGACATTTGATGATAGTTCAACAGTGAAATCAGGACAGACTGCAACACATAAATTTTTAAAATCAGGCAATTTCTCAGGAATTCTATATGCCTATGATTCAGATAATGGAAGATATGTAGCATCAGAATTTGATGTGCAGGTAAATGGGTCTTCTACAAACGGTGGGAGCGGCGATAACAACCAACCAGGTTTTGAAATAATAGCATTTATTTCAGCAGTAGGAATAGCTTTAATACTTCTACGAAGGCGAAGAAAAAAATAAAACATCTCTTTTTTTTATTTCTTTAGTTATCTTTTTATTTAGTTATACTATGACAATATGCAATTACTTGAGGAGAACAGTTTATGGCCAAAATAAAGAAAGATAACAAAGAAAGTAAATATGCTTATAAAAAAAAATCTGCATATGAAATTTTTAGTAAGGCTCAACTTAAAAAATCATATGATTTTTGCAATGATTATAAAAATTTTTTAGATGACTGTAAAACAGAAAGAGAGGCAGTTGAAAAAATTAAAAAAATTGCTAAAAAGAAAAAAATGAAAGTAGTAACAAATAGAGAAAAGGAAATTGCGGTACTAATTCCAGGTAAAAAACCGGTAAAAGACGGTGTGAAAATAGTAATTTCTCATATTGATTCACCAAGACTTGACCTAAAACAAATTCCCTTATTTGAAGAATCAAACAGCAACCTTGCTCTGTTAGAAACACATTACTACGGCGGAATTAAAAAATTCCATTGGGTTGTAATACCTCTTGCTCTACATGGTGTAGTATATACAAAAGAAGGTAAAAAGATAGATTTTAACATTGGTGAAAAAGAATCTGACCCTGTTTTTTCAGTTCCAGATCTTTTACCTCACTTGTCACATGAAGTCCAAGACAACAAAAAGCTAGGTAAAGCAATTACAGGTGAAAGCCTTGATATTGTGGTTGGAAATGAACCTTTGGATGGAGAATTCAGTGAGAAAATAAAAACAGCAATAATTGAGAAACTCAATAAAGATTATGGTATCACAGAAGAAGATTTTGTATCAGCAGAGCTTGAAGCAGTACCAGCATATAAATCTAGAGACATTGGCTTTGATAGATCAATGATAGGGGCTTATGGTCAGGATGATAGGTCTTGTGTTTATGCTTCTTTAAAGGCTGCACTTGATGCTAAAAAACCAAACTATCCAGTGATAGCTTTATTTGTTGATAAAGAAGAAATTGGAAGTGAGGGAAATACAGCTGCTCAAGTTAATACCTTTTTAAGATCATTAATAAAAAAACTTGATTCCAAAGTTGATGTTGATAGTGTAATGCTTAAATCAAAGGTTCTTTCAGCTGATGTAAATGCTGCTGTTACACCAAACTATACTGAAGTGTTTGAATTAAAGAACGCTTCAACCTTAAGTTGTGGTGTTGTTATGAGTAAGTTTACAGGTCACGGAGGTAAGTACAGTGCAAATGATGCAACTGCTGAATACGTCAGTGAAATTAGAAACCTACTAAACAAAGAAAAAATACCATGGCAGACTGCTGAACTTGGAAAAGTAGATAAAGGCGGTGGTGGAACTGTTGCTAAATATTTTTCAAGACTTGGAATGGAAGTAATAGACTTGGGGCCTGCTGTAATGAGTATGCATGCACCTTATGAAGTAACAAGTAAGGTTGATATTTATTCGTCTTATTTAGCATACAAGGCTTTTATGGAATCATAAAAACCTTTCTTTACTTGTTCAACAATGTTTCTAAACCCGTGTTCAGTTGGTCCTTTACAGTATTCTGGATCGCATTTTTTATCTATTTTTGCTGAAACTGGAAAACCAGCAAGACGCATAATTGGTTTAGTTGAAACTTTTCCATGTTTCCAACGTGAATAAAGCCAATGGCCGAAGAAAAATACTGGTCCGACTATTTTTTTCATACTTGGATCCCAGAAATCAATATTGTTCTTCCAGCATCTAGAAATTACTTCCCATTGTAGTTCAGATAGTCCGTCAAGTTTTGACCTTTTACAGTTGCCGAGTAAAGCTTCTTTTAGAGGTATAAACAAAAGCGGTGTGTAAAACATTTTAGCGTTTTGAGCGCGAAGATCATCAATAAGATTAATTGTAGCAATAGTGTCTTCTTCAGTTTCATCAGGTTGGCCTGTCATAATAGTACAGAGCGGAAACCAATCGTGATCATTTAGTTTCCCAATAGCGCTGCATACAATCTCAGGCCAGTTGTCAACACTATATGGTAAGGCTTTTCCTTTCATGTATTTTTTCATAAGCCTCACGCTTCCAGTTTCAATACCCATCTCTACACTTACAAATGGTTTTTTGTAGATCTTGTTTTCTTCTGGACCCCATTTGGTTTTTTCAATTAGAATGGGTGTTAGTTCATCAAGTAGATTATCATCATATAATACTGGTGCAAATGAACCATGAGAAAGTAGTATTTTTTCAACACCCGGGTAATCTGCAATTTTTTTGTATAGTTTTACAACTTCAGGTGTGTTTGGAACAAAATTCTTTTTACATTTATATAAAAAAATATCCTCAGTTACAGTAAAAATTGTATCTGATCCGCCCTTTATGTTTACTTCTACTTCTTTCATAATATGGTCAAGTGAAAAACTATGGCGCTTACGCATTGTAGGGCTGCAGAACGCACATCCCCTCCCGCATCCGCGCATAATTTCAACCATGCCGTAGCTTGAAGCTTTTTTAATTAGTGGAACTTTAGTTCTATCTGGTTTTCTAGCCTGGAAATTTTCTGGTATTTCATCATCTTGCATTATTTTTTTAAAAAATGGTACTAGATCTCGTTCTCCTTCTCCTTGAAATAAGTGATCTATATGTAATTTTTCCTGCTTTTTTGCTTCAGCTATCTGCCAGGCACCTTGCCCTCCTACAACTACTTTTGGTCGATATTTTTGAATTGCTGGATGAGTTAATAGTTTTTCAAATTCAAAAGCATTAAGTGATTCTCCGCCAAAACCAATCAAAGAATTATATGTTGTTGATACATAAGCTAGACCCATTGGATCCATTGATGAAATACCTACTACTTTTGTGTTTTTTCCAATGAATCGGTCTAGTTCATTGTAATGAGCACAGACTACGTTTTCTTCGCCGAATTCATCGATCAAAAGTGATTCTACTTTTCTTAGACCATAAATAGTTCTTTTAGCAGTCCCATCTTCATTAGTTGGTAGATTATTTATTTGTTCTTTTAATGCATAACCAGATAGTTTCTTTGGAAAGGTACATAAAAATGCAGAAAATGGATTGTTGCCATAATCGTTTGCTTCAACTCTTGATGCTGCTAGAACTATTGGTACGCCGTCTTTTTGTTTGCTCATTTTAATCAGATTCCTTTTTTTGATAGAAGTATTTTTTTTAGGACTGGGTCCTTTATTGTCTCTTCAATATTTTTTAAAAATTCTTTCCAGGACATTGTATTCCATGACCATTTAATCATATCTTTTTTATGAAGT
>CAZKQS010000143.1:0-3872 GCA_964554985.1 uncultured Thermoplasmatales archaeon
ATCCTGAAAAAACATATAATATTTCATTAGATGGATAGGATTATTAATAAGTTTTTTATTTTAGGTTGTGATGGTGTATTATTAATGTCTGCAAAAAAAAGTAGAATTGAACCAAGAACTCTGATATACATATTGATTGTAGTGATAATAATAGCAGGTATAGCATATTTTGTTTTATCATATGAACCAAGTGAAACACTTACAGTTTCTCAGGTTAATGCCAAGAGTGGTAAATTGATAGGGGATACAATTGATGTAGAAGGTGTTTATTATAAAGAGGGAGCTGGAGGAGATTATCTTATACCTACTTATACAAGTGTAGCTAACCAAAATCCTACCGAAAGATTAAGCTTGAATCTATCTAATATTGGTAATGATACAAACCTTGTTGAAGATCAACAGTATCATGTAAAAGGTGTATTAACTGAGAATCAATTTGGATTTATTGAACTTAAAGTCGAAGAAATAAAAGAAAAATAATTTTTTTTTATCCAATATATTTTAACTCTTCTGTTTTTTCTTTAGACATTCCTTCCATTTCTTTTAATTGATGGGCGATATGCTCGATTTCTTTTGCTTTTTTCTCAAGTTCACCTAGTTTGATATCAATATTTAAAATCTTCATCAATATTTTTAAAACAGATTTTGCACTTTTCGGATCAACTAAATAGCCTGGTGTCTCACCCATAAAACAGGTGCCTTTTAAGCCTCTAAGTTTCCCAAGTCCAAGGAGTAAACCGCTTGCACCAACAATCCCTCCGCCTGGTTCATTTTTCTTAAAAACTGCACCATGTTTTTTCATAATTTTTACAAGGCTTTTGTGGGTTGTTGCACAGAGAACTTTTGGTTTTTGTATATCATGGCCTAGGCCGTATCCACCTAATGTATACAGTTCTTCAACATTGAACTCTTGGGCAATATCAAGTATTTTTTCAACAAGTTCATATTGTCCCTGAGATGAAAGACCTTGATAGTCACCTGTTATAAATACAATATCTCTTTCTTTTTTGTTTTTTGCTTTTCTGTAGAAAAACTCATTGTTTACAAGTTCAATTGTACCATCTGAATTAATAAAAACCTGTGGTGGAAAGTCTTTACAATGAAGCTCAGCAAATTTCTTAGCACCAGTCTTATCAACTAAATGCTCTACAGCTAGTTTTCCCACATTTCCTATTCCAGGTAATCCTTCTACTAAAATAGGGTTTTTAAGTTTAGGTTTTTTGCCTATGTATTTTACTTCTACATAATCCATATCTCTCAACTCTTTGATTGTAATTTCTTTAATTTTCTTCTATATTTTCCATAGTTATCCTGCGGAGAAAATCTCGGTGGATTTTTTGAAATGGTTTTTTTTCTACATAAATCACATGTTTTTTTTAAGGTATATTTACTGCAGTTTTTACAATAAAGAATTTCAGTCATCTACTCCTCAAGTTTCCTATGAAATTCACATACACCATCATGCTTTTTAATGTTTTCCTCAACCCGATTAACTGCTTTTTTAAGTTCTTCCTCAGCAATTTTATAATCAGGAGCTTTTACACTTATCATATAGTGAGGTGCACCAATGTATCTTATTTTAATTTCCACATCATCAAACTCTGTGTTTTCACCCAGTTCAAGTGATTCTTGGATATGTTGTATTCCATCTGGGAGAAATGACTGAACATTTATGTATCCCTTTATATCAACAAAAGGGATAGTTATATTCTGGGTTGCGACTTCTTCAAAATCCTTAAGCCATTCTCCATCAAAACCATCTTTTTTAAGTGTATTTATATCAAAAGCTGCTTCTTCAAAAGCAGTATATAGTTTACCATATGTTTTTATTAGTTTATTTCCAAAATCAGAATATGCTTGATCTAATGATATATCCATATTTTTTGCTACCATCTCAAGAAGTTTATCTGCTTTTTTTGTGTTTTTCCATTCTTGAATTTTATCTCTTTTCTGATGTTCATTTACTCTTTTGAGGGATAGATCAATATGGTTTTTTGCTGCATCAACATTTAAAACCTTACATACAACTTTTTGTTTCTCTTTTATATGGTTTCTAATCCTCTTTACCCATCCAGTTGCTATTTCAGCAATATGGATAAATCCTTCTTTACTTGGATACTCATCAAGTAGAACAAAGGCACCAAAATTTTGCACATTTTTTACTGTGCCAACAATTAGTTCTCCTTCATCAGGGAATTCTTTTTTTATTTTATCACTCATATTATTTGAACCCGTTTTTTACTCTTTTATATCTAATATTTCGCCTTTGATCTTGGCTTTTCCACCAACAGGAATTGCTAGTTTGCTGCCGCATATATGGCATGATACAGTTGTACTAGCTTTATTGAATAGAACTTGTTCGTTTTCACAATCTTTACAACGAACTTTTATAAACTTACTTTCTGTTTTTTTCATCGGTTGCTCACCTCTACTTTTTTTGCTCTAATGCTAGCTGGTTGAGTACTTTTTTTACATTTGGTACAGGTATATTTTAGATTTGCTCTTCTGCTTGTTTTTTCTCTGCCCTCAGGTTTTGGTCTTGGAAATCCACGATAACCACTCATTACCCTTCTAAATCTTCTCTGCCCTTGTTTAAACTCGCTTGCTTTTTTCTTTTTTACTTTGTGTACTTCATGAGTTGTATGTTTTTTACATTTGGGGCAGTATCTTTTTATTTTTCTTGGTCTTTTCATATGAAACTCCTGAAATGTTTATCTTTAGAGTGAAAACGTAATAAGGAGGTGCTATATAAATTATAATGTTTAATTAGTGGTCCCGAAAGTAGCATTAGATTTTATGAAAATGGGCATTAAATAGGTTTGTATAAGGATTTCTATATATCTTTTCTCTTTAGAAGCACTAAAAATATGGAAAAAGAGCAGTATTTACCAAAAAATACTTATAGTTATTATAACTATAGTAGTTATGGTAACTATGAATTATAAGACAATTAATGTCACATCTAAAACATATGAGAAGTTAGTTCTTTATAAACATGGCAATATGAGTTTTGATGATGTTCTCAACGAGTTTATGGGTCAAATTGAAGAAAAAAAGTTTTACAACCATGTTCTTAAAGATCATAAAAAAAGGATGCAAAAAATTAAATCCGGAGATTATGTTGAGTCTGATAACATAGAAGATGCTTTAAAAAATGCTTGAGGTTATTCTTTGGAATTAAATAAAAACCCAACTTCTTATAAAATTCTTCAGGGTAAAGATTTTTTGAGAGATGTTAAGAAAATACTTAAAAGCGGAGATAACACGATTTTATCAGAAATACAAAAAGCTATCGATGAATTAAAAATAGAGCCCCATAAGAAACGTCCGAAAATGGATATAAAACTAATATCACCCAAGAAGGAAGCAATATATAGAATTCGATTAGGAAAATTTAGATTAGTGTACGAAATTGATGAAACAAATAACAATGTAATTCTTACAATGTTTTTTATTCGAGGAAAGGGGTACAAGTAAGAGACAATATCTTATTGGCAAAAAAGAATATTAAATATAGGTAAATATTAGGGTTTTAAATTGATATTTTAGTCCTGGTAGTTATTGGTTCTTTGGCATTTTTTTACTTTCTGGAGTACTGTTAATATTTATCTATTTCTCCACATCGATTTTTTCACTTGCATCTCTGCAGCAAAGCATATCGCTCATATCTTTTGAAATTGATATGATATCATCTTTTTTTAGAAAATATTTTTTTTTGTCTGTTCCAACAAACGCAGGGATGTCTTTTTTTATTCTAATGATTGAGTTTTCATTCTTTTTTTCTGTTTCTTCTTTTTCATTTATTTTTATCTCTGTATTTTCCATCTTTGGACTTGGTTCTTTGATCTCTTCTTTTTTATCTAAAGCTTTAC
>CAZKQS010000144.1:0-3844 GCA_964554985.1 uncultured Thermoplasmatales archaeon
TCTCATCGCAGAGCATATGATATACTCTAAACACACTTCCGCACACGTTACCAGTGTTGCAGAAGCCGACGTCACCAATATCGTCCGCTTCAGAAATGCTTTCAAAGACGATTTCTTACGAAAAGAAGGCTTTAAACTTACTTTCACGCCCTTTTTTGCAAAAGCTGTCATCGACGGCGTTCGAGAATTCCCTATGGTCAACGTTTCCGTCGATGGTAAAAATATTTTAAGGCACCGTGCCATCAATTTAGGATTCGCTACTGCTCTCCAGGACGGCAATCTTATCGTTCCGGTCATTCATAATGCTGATTCCTTAAGTCTTAGCGGCCTTTCCAGAGCCGTTTTCGACCTTTCCAAAAGAGCGCGCAACAAAAAACTAAACCCTGAAGACATTCAGGGAGGTACGATTACTCTTACTAACGTCGGTACCTTCGGTACTTTGTTCGGGACGCCCATTATCAACCAGCCCCAGGCTGCTATAATCGGCGTCGGAGCTATTAAAAAGCGACCTGTCGTGCGCGAATACGACGGAGAGCCTGCTGTAATTATTCGGGATATGCTTTATGTAACTATTACTTACGATCACAGAGTTATTGACGGTATGCTCGCAGGACAATGCCTTGCTTCAATAGTTAAAAGCATTGAATCCATGAACTTTGACACTATTTCATTATAAATTTCTGATGCTTTAAGAAGTCGGCCTCCCACTTTACGCTTTCTTGACAAGGGAGGCCATTTTTTGTTTAATATGAAAAAATTCGTTTTTGAAGAGCACACAGCCGATATTAGAATTATCGCAACCGCAGATTCCCTGACAGGACTCTTCGATATTGCTTTAAAAGCTCTTTGCAATGCTTTAAGATATGATTCCGACTCTTTCAAAACTCCCGACATCTCCGTAAAAGCCGTTATCCGATCTATAGATACCTCGGCCCTGCTTATCGACTTCCTTTCCGAAGCGCTCTCTTTGATGCATCATAAGAAAAGCGTATTTTGCAACGCTTTATTTGACATTTTTGATGATAAATATATCGAATGCACCTTTTTAGGAACTATGGTCGACTCTTTTCACGAAGATGTCAAAGCTGTAACATATACCGAAGCTGAAATAAGACAAATTTCCGGCGCTTATGAAGTAATTTTTGTTTTAGACATATAAATTTTTAAAGGATTATAATATGAAAGTTCCTCTTTTAGACCTGAAGAAACAGTATTCAAAAATCAAAAAAGAAGCACAAGAAGCATTGCTAAAAGTTGCAGAGTCACAAATGCTCGTTCTGGGGCCCGAGGTGGAGCTTCTGGAGCAAAATCTCGCCGAATACTGCGGCGTGCAACACGCTATAGGCGTCTCGAGCGGCACAGACGCGCTCTTGGCGACTCTTATGGCGCTCGATCTGAAGCCTTACGACGAAGTTATACTCCCAACTTACTCATTTTTTGCCACGGCAGGCGTCGTTTCAAGGCTTAACGCCGTCCCGGTGTTCGTTGACATCGACCCGATAACCTATAATATAGACCCGGAGGGCATTCGGGCGCTCATTAATGCTAAAACAAAGGCCATTATACCTGTTCATTTGTACGGGCAGATGGCGTCAATGAACGAGATAATGGATATTGCGGACAAAAATAATATTCCTGTGGTCGAGGACGCTGCACAAGCGATCGGTTCACAGTTTTCAAATGGTTTTTACGCCGGTTCAATAGGATTGGCGGGTTGTTTTTCGTTCTATCCGACCAAAAACCTCGGCGCTTTCGGTGAAGGAGGGCTCATTACAACCAATAACGAACAATTTGCGGACAAACTAAAGAAATTGCGAAACCATGGTATGGCGCCGAAATACTATCATAACTTCATTGGAGGCAATTTCAGGCTACAGGCGATTCAGGCAGCAGTCTTGAACGTAAAATATCCGCATTTGGAGGATTGGCACGAGTCTCGGAGAAAGAATGCTAACACATATAACAAGCTTTTCATCGAATCGGGACTTTCACAAAAGCCCGGAATAACCGATTACGACGACAATAATAAGGTTCTTTTGCCAAAGGCGGTCTTTAAAAAGGACGGGCACAGAAATTACCACATCTATAATCAGTATATAATACGCGTCGAGAAGCGAAACGAGCTGCGGCAATTCCTTTCAGATAAAGAAATAGGCTCGGAAATATATTATCCGGTGCCTTTCCACAGGCAAAAATGTTTTCAAAACCTCGGTTACAAAGATTCACAGTTCCCCGTGGCTAATAAAATTTCATCGGAAACACTTGCATTGCCAATTTTTCCCGAATTAACCTTCGATCAGATCAATTACGTAGTCGATACGATCTCGGAATTCATTAAGAAGCATCAATAATATAATTATACGAAGCATTACAATATTCCCGGCGGTTTATAATCGTCGGGAATTCTTATTTATAATCTCTTATTAATTCTATAAATACTATCTTTAATTCTTTATAATTAATTTCTACTTTATTAATAATAATTTCCATTCCGGAAAAGACAATATCTGATATAATAGTACTAATTTCCGTTCCGATAAGAATAATATAAAATATGATAATAACAATATCTACTTCTTTATAAAATATATTTATTACTTTATTAAATTATAAACATATAGAAATACATCTTTTCCGACCAGATATTCGTCTTTCCCGACTAAAAAATCGTCTTTCCCGACCAGAAATTCATCTTTCCCAACCAGAAATTCATCTTTCCCGACCAGAAATTCATCTTTCCCGACCAGAAATTCGTCTTTCCCGATTATATATTCGTCTTTCCCGACTAATAATTCATCGTAAAAGACTGGATAATCATCGTAAACAATAAGAAAATTATCTTATAAGCTCATAATAGCGGTTGAAATGGTTGAATATTAGTCATATAAAGTCATAAACTATTTATAAAAAGCAGGATAATATTCGTAAAAATAATAATAGATAATATAATAAGCTTTGAATTATCAATTAATTATAAGATAATATTATTATTCATAAGAAATAGCGGCTGAAATAAACAGACATTATTTTATAAAAGTGGAATAAGTAAATGAAAAAAGCGGCAGGAAATATGATAAAATTAATAATAATGAATAAATGATGAAAAAAGTATGGTAATAAAAATGCAATAATGCATAAAAAAAACCGCAGCGCCTGTAATTTGTATCAAATAACTACAAAAATTCTGGCCCTGCGGCTTAAATTATCAGAAATATCTTATAAAGAACGCAAAACAATCATTAAAGCGCCGTCTAGACGTCTTACTAAGCCCATGTGCACAGGTAAAGCTCCTCCGGCCTCGTACAAAGGGGATTCGTCGGCAATATACGAATCGTAAATCCCTGTTTCCCGGTGTCCGGGCATGTATATTGTCCCTCATAGTGGTGTAAATGGTTCTCCGATTTAGTCAGTTTCAGATTTTCGTGCTTAGCATCGATAATCTGTCCCAAATGATCGATCGTCCCGAAGTAAACCTGAACAATAACGTCCTTTGGATCGATATTTCCGAGCGCTATATCGGTCGAAACGCCTATTGATTTACCGACCCAGGCCTCGTTTTCGTTACCCGGCGAGACGTTAACGACCTGCACGGCCGGCCATTCGCTTCGGATTTTGTCTTTCCACTCCTTCAATTTGATAGCATTCTTTGCATTGTTCGATGAAAGAGTCTTCAATCCTTTTAGTGCAGGCAGATAGAACTTAGTAGCGTAATCCCTGACCATCCGTGTAGTCGAAAATTGTCCGGCAATAGTCCGGATGCAGGATTTCATAAGCTTAATCCAGTCGTCCGGGATTCTCCGGGTCGATGGCCTGTTGTAAAAAGTGGGTACAATTATCTGCTCGA
>CAZKQS010000145.1:0-3831 GCA_964554985.1 uncultured Thermoplasmatales archaeon
ATCAAAGACAAGGATACTATTTCCAAAATACAAAATACCCTGGCGGACGTCGGCAATTTCTATGTCGCTGACGGCCACCACCGTTCCGCAGCGGCCGGAATCGTTGGCAGAGAAAGACAAAAAGCTAACCCCGCCCACAAAGGTGATGAGGAATACAACTTTTTCCTTGCTGTGCTATTCCCGGCTTCGCACCTGCACATCATGGACTATAACCGAGTCGTCAAAGATCTGAATGGCATGGCCGAAGATAAATTCATCGAAAAGCTCGGCGATATCTTTACGGTCGAAGAAGCTTCCGGCCAGGTCAGGCCCGGGGCCAAGGGGCAGGTCGGCATGTACATTGGCGGCAAATGGTATAAACTTACCGCTCACGACCGTTTCCTGGAAAACGAAGACCCGGTCGAATCGCTCGACGTTGCTATACTGCAAAGAGAAGTCCTTACCCCGCTGCTCGGGATCGATGACCCCAGAACCAGCGACCGTATCGACTTCGTCGGCGGTATTCGCGGCCTCGGTGAATTAGAAAAACGTGTTAACTCCGGTGAAATGAAGCTCGCTTTTTCCATGTTCCCCACTTCCGTCGAAGAATTAATGGCTATTGCCGATGCTGACAAGATAATGCCTCCGAAATCCACCTGGTTCGAACCTAAATTGAGAGACGGGCTTTTTGTCCACTTTCTCGACTAAGGTTCTTAGTACATAGTTATTTACAGATGCCGCGCAGCCAATGGTTGTGCGGCATTTTTTATTGATTTTTCCATAATTGCCGGCAGTTTTTCCTATGGAGCCTTTGGCCTGTCCTGCTTTTTGCTATTTACTTTTAATTATTTCAATGATTTGTCACATCTTATTATCTTATTATACAATTCTGCCGCTATTACTTTCGCCATGGTTATGCGCCCGTAAACCATTGATTTTTAAAGTTTCAAAGGAGTCAAAACATCTTTTAAAGCAGGAAATACATCTTTCTAAGCAGGAAATACATCTTTCTAAGCAGGAAATGGTCCGGAACAAGCAGGAAATAGTCCGGAACAAGCAGGAAATGGTCCGGAACAAGCAGGAAATGGTCCGGAACAAGCAGGAAATAGTCCGGAACAAGCAGGAAATACATCTTTCAAAGCAGGATGTGGTCCGTTGATCACAGTCATTTTTTGTTCGTAATTGTTCGACGGAGTAACATTTGCTTTGTTTCGATTAAATACTTTGTTGTAATTATCAGATTTTGTTTTGGAACTGGTAAATACTTTTTACGAATGGTTATTTCTTTCTTTGGACTGATCAGATACTTTGATGGTTTGGCTGTTTTTTGTTTACGAAGTATGGATGACTGTGTTGTATGTATTTTGGAATGCTTTGTTATATATTATTTTTACAACGAATATTACTGATGTTGTCCGGGATTTTACAGCTTATTTATGGAAAATATTTTTTCAAGTTTTGGTATTATAATATCTTCTATTCCAATGAATTCAGACCATTCGCGAATTAATTTTTCCTGCAATTGCATAACGAGTATCAGCGGTAATATTGCTCCGTTTTGCTTAATTGAGAAATCAAGAAATGCGGTATCTTTTTCCGAATCGAACCGAACGTCGTAATCAAGGTCTCCAACATAAATGCTTCCGGCGAATTGTGTTTCAATTAGTTCGTAAATGTTTGCAATTCCATGACGAGCGGCTATTTTGTTCTTTTCTTTGAGAAATTCTCTGCTGTTTTTAAGATTTGTGAACTCGGATTTGTCCTCATACAGGTCGCAAACTATTTTATAGTCATTTTCAACCATTTTTTCGTAGTTTGACACATCCCATAACTCGTTCAATAGCTTACAGTTCTTTACGTAGCGAAGATTATTCCTGCTTTTTAGTATCTGCCAGTCGTTGAAAATGGCTACACGCCGGTTAATTTCATAAAAATTATCGTATGGTTCGATGAAATAGAGGAAGATAAGCAGCGCTTCCATTTGCGATTTGAGCAAACTGACTGTGGAAAAGCCGTGGCCGTTTTTTGTAAGTATTATCGCTGCATCGAGATAGCCGGTCAGGGTCGCGAAAAGGCCAATCAGGTACTGTATAAAATCCTGGAAGTGGTCGTTATTGAAATCGGAGCGTTTTCGACGGTCGATATTGTCTATTGCATCGATGGATAAATGCAGTAATTCTTTTGCAAGTTTTGTTAAAGGCATTATAATTTTCGTATCGGGCATAATTTACACCATTTATAAAATCATTTTTGCGGTTGTAAATATAATAATTTTCATTGGAAGCAATATTGATAATCTTCTTAAAAAATAATGTTTGTAACAAAGAAGTTGCAAGTTGTTAGTATTTGTTATCATTTGCTTTAGAAGACAGATTTACTTTTTCAGATTGCTGTCGAATTGTTTAATAAAATCAACGGTTGTATTCATAAGTTTTTCGAGTGAGGCGGGATGGAGATTTTCCAGTTTGTCATGCTTTGTATGGTAAGTGAAATCGAGGCTGCGCCCGCTTACGCCGATCATCGAGACTGCGGGAATGCCTGCCTTTGCGAACGGAGCGCCGTCGGTTCCTCCGAAAAGAAAGAGTTCGCGCTTGTGATCGATGGAATTTTGCTTCAGAAATTCGGAATACTGCTTAGTATATGTTTTTGAATACTTTACATTTGACTGAAATTCTCCGGTAAGGAGCGTCAGATACTTCAGATGCTTTATCGAATCGAAGTTAATCAGCAGAGTTTTCGTTTTTTGGAGTTGGGATGCGTTCTTTTTTACGAAAGCTTTCGATCCTCGGAGCCCCGCTTCCTCGGCACCGAACGAGATGCATGTGAGCCGGGTGTGCGAGAGCGTTGAAAGGCTTTTCTGCTCTTTTGAAAGCAGGGATTTCAGGATGTGAAACGCCAGGGAGACGCCTGAAAGGTTATCGATGGCGCCGTCAACTGGTTTTTTTCCGAACATATCGAAATTTATGAGCGTTGAAACGGAGAGTATGAGGTAGGAAATCCAGACTGACTGTTGCGGAAACGTAATGAATTGCGTCAGAAATGGCTGCAGGGCTATAAGAAGAGCGGCAACGGGCCAGGAAAGAATGAGCAATCCGCTGAGAACGAGCATATACGCTGCGGGATTTTTCAGGCGTCGGAACCATTTGTACTCGTAGACGCTGTCAATGTGTCCGGAGACGATGATATGAGCCAGCGGTTGCTTTTGTGGCTCGAGCGTGGCTATGACATTACCTGATTTTTTCTTTGGAAAGAGGAAATTGAGCGTGGAACCGAATCGAAAGAAGTGTGTAAAGTAGAGCGCCGCTGTTGGAAGTGCGACGCACAGCGAGGCAAGTGGCGAAAACGGCATGAGAAGGAGGCTTATGTAGTATGAAAGGCATATCAGCTGCATCCCGCCGAACATGGAGCCGACAGGATCGTGGAAAGTTTGTATTGAAACGTTGTCAGTGTGCTTACGAAGCATAGCTGCGAGGTATTGCTGTGCCATTTTTTCATTTGAAGAAGCGGGCGGGCGCCCTCCAAAGCGCTCGATTATGTTCCGGATTAGTTCCGTCATTTTTCAACCGATCATTTACTGTTTACGAAGCGTTGTCGTCTTTTTTCAAACTTAGTAAATTAATGATCATTAAAACAGCGGCAGCGAAGAAAAACCTGGCGAAGAAGATGTTTTGAATGAACTCGGGCAGTGAAGCAGCCATTTTATCTATTATAGCATCGGGGGGCTTTGGTATCAGAAAGATAGCGACGGCGGAAAGGGTTGCGATCCTTTTGAAAGGGCTGTCATTGGCTGCGTTAAAAAGAGAATACGCAATTAAAGGCATGGCAAGGACATAGGAATGCTCCCAACCGGTG
>CAZKQS010000146.1:0-3808 GCA_964554985.1 uncultured Thermoplasmatales archaeon
AGAAAAAATACAAAACTGTAAAAATTTTATTACTTACGAACAATATAAAAGAAAACAAAAATTAAATAAAATAATAAATAACACATGACACTAGAACAAATGAAAAAATATGGTATAAAGTCATTTTCAATGAAATCTGAAACTAATAAAGATTCGGTTGTTACGATTGAATATGAAAATGGGAAAAGGAAAAAAACTAGAATTAAACTTCCACCAAAGATTTTATTTTCTGATACACATTTGTTAGACTTCATAGATAAAGAACATAATCTATATTTAAGAAAAAAGAAAATAATCAAACTTAAAAAACTATTAAGAAAAAAATGACGGATCAATTTAAAGGTAAAATGACAGAAGATTTTATTAAACACCATGATGTAAAATCCGTTAAAACTAGATACGTTAATGGTGGTTCATTATTAGTTATTGAATTTAATGATGGTAGAGTACACCAAATTACACTAATGGATGCTGATATTGATCGTGTTTTAGATGTGGCATTTTATGTAATCATAGAAAATAGTATTATTGTACACGAAAAAGAAAAATAAAAAATATATGTGGTCATATTACGGAAGAAAAACAAAAGTCATAGATTATTATCCAGAACCAATTTATGATAAAATAATAGAACCTTTTGCTGGAACAGCAGTTTATTCCTTATATGGTAATAATTGGGAGAAAGATGTTTTATTATTAGATAAGTATGATATTGTTGTTAAGACATGGCATTATTTACAAAACACAACTAAAGAACAAATTCTATCTTTACCAGAAATGAATTATAAAGATAAAGTAGATGACCACGAATATCTCACGCAAGAAGAAAAGTGGTTAATTGGTTTTAATATCAATGGCGGATCATCTCAACCTAAGAAAACCACCATGAAATTCAATGTGTGGAATAGAGTAAAATTACAAATAGCAGATAATTTACATAAAATAAAACATTGGGAGATCATACAAGGTGATTACCACGATTTAGAAAACGAAGAAGCTACTTGGTTCATTGATCCACCATATCAACATGGTGGTAAGTATTATAGACATAGTAATAAATTTATAGATTTTAAAGAACTAGGAGATTGGTGTATTTCAAGAAATGGTCAAATAATAGTGTGTGAAAATACTAAAGCTGATTGGTTAGATTTTAAACCATTAAAGAAAATGAAAGGATCATTACATACAACAACTGAAGCAATATGGGAAAATAATTAAAAATATGTGTTATACTGGTAAATGTTTATGGGAAGGTTATATGGGAGATTGTTCATTTCCATCTTACATTGGAAGAAATTTTGGATGTCATTGTACAATGCAAGAATATATTGATGTTAAAAACGCTGTTACAAAGTATAAAAACATTCAACAAAGAAAATATAAAATAAAATCCATAAAAAATAGACTTTTGGATGAAACATTATAATATATAGTCAAAAATAAAATAGCATTTTGACATGATATATAAACTATCCTTACCGATTAAATTATCTTTTGTAGTTGATGATAACGATTTACAAATACGCAGTGTAGATGATTTAGAATACTTACAAGAAAAATATGATACTGACTTACAAGATATAATTGATGAATACGAATATAAATTAGAAGCCGAAGAAAGTTATTTTGCCCACGAAGATATGGATGAAGATTTTTTTACATTAAATAATAATAGTATATTACAAAATGTAATAGATGATAATATATCTGATATTTTAGAAAAATTAAATAAAGAAGTTAAATTATCTTCTTTAACTAAAGAAGATGTAAATGAAATATTTATAACCATTCAATCTGATTTTAATAAAAAACCTTTACTTAACGGATATAGTGAAAAATATTTTGTTAATTCTATTGAAATGAAATCATATGATATATCAAATAGTTCTTTAATAATAGAATTAAATACTGATAGAGAATTAAAAGAAAAAGAACTTTTAGAATTAAAATCTATCATTGATACTAAGTGTATAGACGAATGGGGATTAGAATTCGAAAAACACGATTTATCCGATATCATTAAAACAGAATCAATGTATGTTTTTGTTAAAATTTGGGATGAAAATAATCCAATACGTTTTATTAATATATAAAATAAAACATTTTATTGATGGTTCATTACTTGGATTCTAACCAAAAAGTATGGGAACTTGCTCAAAGAGAAGGATTACTATTACCCAAATTCAAAATAGGTGATATAGTTACATTAAAAGAAAATTGGATGGATGTTTACATTGATATCATGATAGAAAGATATTTTACTAATGAAAGTGATAGAACTAAATCATACTTGCAACCACCCGATGAAATTAAAGAATTATTCCAAGGTGGTTTTAAATATATCATAACTAATAAATTTATAGCAAAAAAAGAAAATGTAAAAAATACATGGTGGTCAGGAATGTGGCCAACTCACGAACAACACGAAGCACATTATTTTCCGGATGAATGTTTGACATCCAAACACGATATAAAGACAATGTATAAACCGAAAAAATTTATATATGAGTCATTTGAAATTTTTACTAAACATTCTAAATAAAAAGACATATAACTATTAGTATTAATCTTTAAATTATTTTTATGAATGAAATCTTTAATGAAGATTGTCTTTTGACAATGAATAGAGAAGAATTACAAAACAAAGTTGATTTAGTAATAACATCACCACCCTACAATACAAGTAGAGTTGGTGTATCTGACGATTATAATAGACGTTATGATACATATAATGATAAAATGACCGATAATGAATATATTGATTGGAATGTAAAAATATTTGAAGGATTTGATAAAATACTTAAAAAGGATGGGTGTGTTTTATATAACATATCTTATTCATCAGAAAACACCCATTTAATATGGTTAGTTGTTGCAGATATTATTAGGAGAACAAATTTTATAACAGCTGATTGTATTATATGGAAAAAAGGACACGCAATACCCAACAACAGAAGTAAAAATAAACTTACAAGGATTATTGAATATGTGTTTGTTTTCGCCAGAAAAGATGAATTAAAAACCTTTAATGCTAATAAGAAAGTTAAATCAATTATTGAAAGAACAGGTCAAGCTAATTATGAAAATGTATATAATTTTGTAGAAGCTAAAAACAATGATGGTTCTAACAAATTAAACAAAGCAACATTTTCTACAGAATTAGTATTAAAACTATTAGATTTGTATGGTACAAAAGGAGGAATTGTGTATGATTGTTTTATGGGAATCGGTACTACTGCTAATGCTGCGATAGATTGGGGGATGGAATATGTAGGTAGTGAAATATCCGAAAAACAAGTTCAATATTCATCTGAAAAATTAGAAGAAAAATTACATAATGTTATTTTTGTTGATGAAGAAGTAGAAACAATACAATCAACGGCAATATCTGATGACGAATTAGATCCGTTTTGGGATATATAAATTATATTATATTTTATTTAAAATTTTTTCAATTTTATGTTTAAAAAACAAATCATTGTGATATTCTGTTATAAAATCTAAAAAAGAATCAAAATCTTTAAATTCTTCTGATATATCTTTATAATGTGGCGTAGTTCCAAAATAATAATTTTTATGGAAATGTATTATTTTATCATCTTCATTATATTTTTTATAATTCACATTTATATATCCATCCTTCTCTATCAATATCCAATAATTACCTGTTCGATGCTTATAACCTATAGATTTTAATAAATTAATTATATCATTATCAATATAATCACTATTTGGTAATTCTTTTTTATTGATACTCATTAAAAATTTTTTTATTATTTTTTTAAATTTTATCATCTATTAATTTAAT
>CAZKQS010000147.1:0-3805 GCA_964554985.1 uncultured Thermoplasmatales archaeon
GCAATTCACTAAACGAAATTGACGAAAAACACAGAAAATGAAACAGTACCTAAGCAAAAAACAAATTGCCAAAGCATTAAAAGAGCCGCCATCAAACATAAGCCACTATGTGAATGTTTACAGCGACTACATCCCCAGCCACAAACTTGACGGAAACAGACACCCAGTATATGACGACTTGGCAGTGGAGATACTAAGAGAAATTAAAAAAAACATCGACAAAGGAAAGAGCCAGGGAGAGATTAAACAGATTTTAGAAAACATGTACCCGCTTAACTATCAAACAGACAACAACCAAGCAGACCTAACAACAACAAAAGAGCAACAGGTGCAAAACTGGGTAAGAGCAACAGACATACAACAACTAACACTAGTGGTTAAACACCATGACAAAATTACTCAATCGGCACTAGGTAGCCTGGAGAGTTACAAAACATTACTAGAAACCAAAGAGATGAAACTGGAAAGGTTGCAACAACAGGTTGATAAACTGCAACAACAAAACGACTTAAAGGATCTGGAAATATCTACCTTAAAAGACAAAATAGACACACTTAAAAGACCAAGCCTACTCTCTAAACTAATTGGCCAGTAAAAACAGGGAAATAACAGGGAACAATAAAAATCCATAGACACACTTAGCAACCTTGCTACAAACACACACAATAACCGCCTGTGTGGACATTTAACGGTGCTTTACTCAAAAGATGAATAATCGGCCACAACCACCCGACCGTGGTCGTGTTGGGCGGATGTGGGCTGGATATCGGAAAATATCGAAACAAAAAAAGGTGGGATACCAAAAATACCAATGGTAAAACTGGAGGGTCTCATTTTTGAGACCCTTGCTAGAGCCAAATTGGTAAAAATGACACAGTTTGTACTGTTTAATTGGATTGACTCTATTTCATTAATAGTGTTTATTCTAGGATAGAAACTTAACAACAAAAAAAACTCGCCTGGGTAAAGGCGAGAAACTTTAAGCAAAAGAAGTATCTTTGTTTTTTGTAAATGATTAAACAATTTATACTTCACCGACTAATGCAGTGTCAACAAGTAAATATAATATATAGTTACTTGTAAACAGCAAGTCAAACAAAACGCTTAGATTTTCCAACCAACCCAGACGAGTAGAAAGGAAACCGTGCAAACGGACTTTATACTCATAGAAAAAACCAACATAGGCGACTTCCCAGTGGGATCGCTTATCAACTCTGGCACTGTCTTATATCGAGATATAGCCGAAAAACACATATTCAAAAAAGGAAACTATCAAGCGATAGCAACCGACGATGTGGTGATTAAACACCTGGAAAACTCTGGGTGTACTGATGTGGTGTTTTACCTCAAAGACAAAAAAACACGGCTCAGAACCAACTTCCAGAATTATCTCAAGGCCAAACCAAAAAAAATGCAAGGTAGATACCAAAGGTTTGTACCTGTGGAGTTGTTCGAGCAAGAACCACAACAAGCACCAGAACCTAGACCATTACAAAGCATGTTTATTGAGGGATAAAAAAATGATCGACATCAACAAAAACCCATTCACGGTAATAAGGGTCGCTAAACAAGAATGGAAAGGCGAGAAAAGGATTGATATTCGGGAGCACATTAGGTCGAGAGCAGAGGGTGAAATAGTACCCACAAAAAAGGGTATCAATGTTACGCCTGATCTCGGAAAACAGGTTTTAGGGGCACTAGAGAGCGTGCTCACATCTGGTAAGTAGTAAAAAACCCACTATCACTAGTGGGTTTAATACTGTCTATCAGACAGTTGGGACTCCGAAACCTCAAAGGTGGGAGATTGTTTTACGACAATCATGGGAGGGCGACCAGTGGACAACTCATGCCACACAAAAGAAAGTAGACGCCCAAAAACCTTATGGACTCGGTCGACGGTTATGCGTTGATTGTACACCAAGCCAGTCGTGGATGACGGGAGACGACAAGATAACCCCCACGGCAGCCAAGAACCGTACTACTGCACCAGAGCAGAGGAAAATTGGTTAGTATCTGTCTGCAACGACTCCGAGAAAAAACGGACTCAGTCGCCAAGAAAACCAAGGGAGTTTACACTCTCCAATGGGGATCTGGTCTCTGGTTGTCGTTGGTTTCAAGTCCAGAGCGAGGGAGCGCAGCCAATAAGGCGGAGCGAACCCGAGCGGCAAACAAAAAAAAGAAGAATTGAAACACGGCCGCAGGCCACTTGCCTCAAAGCAAGTGTTAAAAATAACAAAACAATTAGGAATTACTAGGGGTATCAGGGGAGAAAATCTAAGCGACTCAAAAATTAAAAAAAACTACATGAGCAACATACCAACAGACGCAACAATATACGACTACATCGCCCATCTTGGTCAAAGAGTATCTAATCTGGAAACTGGAGGGCGAAGAATAGTTAGGGTTAGCGAACCTGGAAACGCCCAAACTACACTTGCACCCAATAACTGGGTTAGTTTCTCTGTAAAACTAACATGGCCAGATTTAACATATAACCCACACGCCAACTTTTACTATGCTTTATATGTAGACGGGCAAACAAGTGACGATATTTGGCCTTATGGAAGCAACTTAAACAGCAACCAGAGGGATCTGGTGTTTAGTGTTTATGGCAACTTGGTCGATTTGGATGAAAAAACTAGCAGCGAAGCAATCTACCTAAAAAACACAGACACAAACACACACACTTATTATTTAGAAGTCGGATCTTCCTACATCTCTGGCCAGACAGGGGAGGGAGGTCAGCAAACATCATGAAGTTACTACAAAAAAACAAACACATAAGTGCAATTACCACTAAAGGAATTGTGTTAAATAACGCCACAAGCGTTACTGTAATTGAACCCGACGAACCAGAAGAAAAAACAAGCGGTAGAATACATATACAAGTAGGAAATAACAAAAACAAAGATGGGTCTAGACACTAAAGAACTCAAAACAAACTGTCTAAAGGTGGCAGCGACTAAACACATCTACTTTATTGAAGATGTGCTTGCTGGTGTTGGTATAGCAAGACAGACATTCTATACACACTTCCCCAAAGACTCACAGGACTATAAAGATATTGTGTCTTTACTAACACAAAACAAAATAAAGACTAAACAGAAACTTAGAACCAAGTGGCTGGAGTTAGATAATCCAACTTTACAGGTGGCACTAATGAAACTGCTTGGCAACAAAAGAGATCGCAAAAGACTAACTCAGTCACACATCGACGCTACTAGTAAGGGTCAAAAGATCGACGAAGTGAAAGTAACAGTCGTGCCAGGGCGAGAATAAAACCAATTCCCTCAAGACCAACTTCCGAACCAAAAAAAGGGCAGAACAATTATGAACAAATTGTAATAATTCTGCTGGGTAGTGTTTGGAAACAATAAAAGACACCCTACTAGGTGTATATAGGGGGGAGAGAGCGTCACCAGCGGTGTACCTAAGCAATAAACAAATTGCCAAAGTGTTAAAAGAATTTAATATGACGCACAACAAACAATTGGCGACATACAACAACAACGCAACAAACCGACCACCTCTAGTAGTAACAATCCCAAAAGTATGAAAACAAACATCAAAAACAAGCCTATAACAACCAACACATTAATGGTGCTTGTTGCAAGCGGTTAAAAACTGATACAGTTAAACAATGAAGAGCCCAATTAAGTGGTTTCTGTACGAGATGAACATAAGCAAACTAGAATATGTCTGGCTTGGTTTCAAGGCAATAAGTGTTTATTGGGTGTTGTTAAACGGGGCTGCTGCTTTGATAAAAGGAGGCTTAGAAAGAGAGTCTTTAGGAAACGAAAACGCA
>CAZKQS010000148.1:0-3781 GCA_964554985.1 uncultured Thermoplasmatales archaeon
TATAATTATGTTTCCCATTACCTCTAGTGGGTGGAATATCTCTAATATTAAGGAGGAAAGTAATTTTGGCAAAAATCACGGCAAACGATCTTGCAAAAAAGCAAAAAAAAATCTCTGTTGCAGAATTTTTTGAGAAAAATAAACACATTCTTGGATTTGGAAATCCTACTCGTGCCCTTGTCACAAGTGTAAAAGAAGCAGTTGATAATGGTTTAGATGTATGTGAAGAGTCAGATATACTGCCAGAGATCAAAGTTGAGATAAAAAACGGAGGAGATGAAGGAGAAATAACACTTATCATAGAAGACAACGGCCCAGGTATTGTAAAAAAACAAATAAAACATATTTTTGGTAGATTACTATATGGCTCTCGTTTTCATGACATTAGACAGAGCAGAGGACAGCAAGGTATTGGAATCTCTGCTGTTGTATTATACAGTCAATTAAGCACCGGCAGGCATACAATTATTACATCAAAAACAAGTGAAGAACTACCAGCAAATGTTGTTGAACTTGCAATCAACTCTAATAAAAACCGTGCTGAAGTAATAAAATATGATACGACTCATTGGGAAAAACCACATGGAACAAGAATTGAATCAAGAATTATTGCAGATTACCAAAGAGGACGCCGCTTTGTTTATGACTATCTGCAGAGCACTTCTATTGTTAATCCACATTCACGTATTATTTTTCATGAACCAGATGGAAGTGAACATGTATTTGAACGCACAGCCGAGGAAATCCCTCCAAAATCAAAATCTATTAAACCTCATCCTCATGGAGTAGAACTAGGAACTCTTATCAAGATGGGAAAGGAAACTAAATCCCGTAAACTTTCAAGTTTTCTAAAAAGCGAGTTTAGCAGTATGGGAAACAGAGCTACGAAAGATGCAATAAGTAAAGCTAATCTTGAACCTGATTTAAAACCAAATAATATGAGTAGAGAACAAGTTCTAAAACTACATAAAGCATTCAAAAAAACAAAAGTAATGGCTCCATCGACTGATTGTTTATCTCCAATTGGTGAAATGCTGATAAAACGAAGTTTACGCAGAGAGACAAGTGAAATATCACCTGAATTCATTTTTACTTCATCTAGACCTGCTTCAGTTTACTCTGGTAATCCATTTAAGGTAGAAGTAGGATTAGTATATGGTGGAAAACTTCCAAAAGATGAAACTGCTAGAATTATGCGTTTTGCTAACCGTGTACCGCTTTTATATCAACAGGGTGGATGTATTTCTACTAAAGCTATTTCATCTATAGACTGGCGAAGATACGGCTTAGACCAAAAAGGAGGACGAGGTATTCCCTCAGGTCCTGCCATTTTACTTGTCCATGTTGCATCAACTCAAATTCCCTTTACATCAGAAAGTAAAGAGGCAATAGCTAATGTAGACGAAATCAAAAAAGAAGTTCAACTTGCTTTTAGGGAATGTGCAAGAAGGGTCAAAAAACATATAAATAAAAAACAAAAAAGGAAAAAAACACGTGAGAAATTTGATTTAATTACAAAAATTCTTCCAGAAATTGCTAAGAAATCTTCTCAGATGTTAAATAAACCCGTTCCAAAACTTGATCCGATTATTACCAAGATAATGGATGTCGTATGGATTGAAGATGCAATTGAGTATGAAAAAGTAAAAAGAAAAGGTGTAGTTCAGACTAAATTAACTGATAACTCAGGTGACGGAAAGGATTCTAGATATGGAACAATTACTAAAAGCAAGATTATGGTTGTAAATTATAAGGAAAAACCTCAGAAGTTTAACCTTTACACAATTATTCCAAGAGAAGCAGTTGTAGGAAATGTAGAACCTAAACCTGATAAGATAACTGATAACTTTATACGTTGGAAATTACCTTCTATCGGACCTGCTAATAAAATTGATATATCATTTGAACTAGCAGGTCTTAAAGAAGGAGATTTTGATGAAAACGATTTGTATACTGAAAAAATCAATCCAACTTACGTTATTGGTGCAGATAAATGGGAAGGAGGAAAATAAGCATGAAAAAAGACTATACTGAAGTAATCAATAAAATCAATGCGATTGCATCAAAAGTTTACCAAGATTTCGAAAAACATAAAATTCCAAATATTGAACTACCAACCAGAACAAAATCTAACATAGATTTTGATGAAAAGTTAAATGTATGGAAATACGGAAAAAACGTCTCAGAACGATCTGCTAAATCATTGAAAGGAGCATATATGCTTCTTAGAACAATGTATATGACAGAGTTTATTAAAAACATGATAAACAGTGAAAAATCTTCTACCTTAAGAGAGATGTATTATATTTCTGAAGGATGGGACATGGCCAAGTTTCATTCACAAGGTGAATCAAATCTTCTTGCAGAAGACTTAGAGACAATTACTAGTTGTATGCGTGAGGATTTCAAACTTAGACCTGAAGAAGACGGCGCAAGAGTTATGGGAAATCTCACAGTTGAGGAGATTACTAGAAATAAAAAGAAAAGAAAAATCCATTGTCAAGAAGATGTAGGTGATTCAGGATATGGTATACCATATAATGTTGAGCCAGAAAAAATAACCTTCAAAAATATTGATGTAGATTTTATTTTAGCGATTGAAACAGGTGGTATGTTTGATAGGTTAGTTGAAAATGGCTTTGATCAAAAATACAGATCTTTATTAGTTCATTTAAAAGGCCAACCTGCCAGATCTACACGTCGTTTTATGCAACGCCTGAGTGAAGAAAAAAAAATACCAGTATTAGTTTTTACTGACTGTGATCCATGGAGCTATAGAATCTATGCTAGTGTTGCATATGGAGCAATTAAAACAGCACATATCTCAGAATATCTTGCAACACCCTCTTCGCAATATCTTGGTGTAACTCCATCCGATATTAAAAACTACGATCTTCCAACAGATGATTTGACAAAAGGAGATATCGCTGCTTTGAAAAGTGAACTAACTGACCCAAGATTCAATGAATCTTTTTGGAAAGGCGAAATAAAACTTCAGTTAAAACTAGGAAAAAAATCAGAACAGCAGGCTTTAGCAAAATATGGTCTTGATTATGTAACAGATAAATATTTACCTGAAAAATTAACTGAGATGGGAGTTATAAAAAAGTGATTATTCTCCTTCAGATATCTCCTCAAATGTTTCCCAGAGTTCAGTTGGTTCAACCATAAGAAGACGTATTCTTAATAGATTATTTTCATCTACTTTAATATATGTTTTACTAAATATTCCACCTTCTGATCCTTTTGGAAATGTTAACTCATGAACTCTTTTTCCATCGATAAATTCAGGTTTTGGTCTTTCAGCTTTTTTTCTTTTTTTATCAAAGTTACCAAAGTGGAAATATAAAATTAAATTTAGTAAAATAGAAAATGCAATTAGTCCAGATAAAAGAAGTATCCATGTATCAAAACCAAGGACTGCCCAATTATAACCATAATTCCAGATATTTGCTCCCATAAAAATTACAACAAACAATACAACACAAACAATTGTTAGTAAAATCAATAAAATAGATAACAAGGAATAACGGTTAATCATTCTTTTTTCTTTTAAGCGTAAATCATGATTTATTTGGCCTTTTGACATGTCGATCCTATTATTATGTATTGTTTTTATATACTTTTAAAATTTTCTATTTACTCTTTTTTAAAAAAATATCCTAATTTTTTTAAGGATTTACCTCTATGCGAATATTTATTTTTTTCATCTGTATCCATTTGAGCAAAGGTTTTATCTGAGCCTTTAGGAATAAATATTGGATCATAACCAAAACCTTTT
>CAZKQS010000149.1:0-3754 GCA_964554985.1 uncultured Thermoplasmatales archaeon
ATACATATATAATGAGTTATAATTAAAATATGTGAGAAGAGATTATGAAAAATAAAGAAGTAAATTCTATAGAACTTATAAATGAATGTCCAGAGTGTAAAAGTGAAAAACTTAAAAAAGATTACAGTAGAGCAGAAATTGTGTGTAATGATTGTGGGCTGGTACTAGATGAAGACCTGATAGATTATGGTCCAGAATGGAGAGCATTTGACAGCGAGCAGAGACAAAAAAGAGCAAGAACCGGGATGCCAGAAACTCCACTAATGCATGATAAAGGATTAACTACAACAATAGACTGGAAAAATAAAGATTTTTACGGAAGATCAATTCCAAACAAAAACAGGTCAAGAATATACAGACTCAGAAAATGGCAGAGGAGACTTAGGACAAGTCAATATCAAGAAAGAAACCTGATGGAAGCACTCAGGCACTTAGATAGAATGTCTTCGTCTTTAGGTTTACCAAGGTCAGTAAGAGAGAATTCTGCCGTAATATACAGAAAAGCAATGGATAAAAACCTAATAAGAGGAAGAAGCATTGATGGCGTTGTTGCAGCAACAATATATGCTGCATGTAGACAATGTAATGTACCTCGTACACTCGATGAAATAAGTCAAAAAACAGATATAAAAAGAAAAGAGATAGGTAGAAACTACAGACACATAAACAAATCTTTAAAACTAAACCTAAGACCAACAAAACCAAAACAATACTTAACAAGATTCTGTAACGAACTTGATCTAAGTTCAAAAACAAGAGTAAGAGCAGATAAAATATTAAAGAAAGCAACAAACCAGGAACTTGTAAGTGGTAGAGGGCCAATAGGTCTTGCTGCTGCCTCACTATATATGGCATCGGTTTTATCAGGTGAAAAAAGAACACAAAAAGAAATAGCAGAAACATCAGGTGTTACTGAAGTTACAATTAGAAATAGGTACAAAGAACTAGCTGATAAATTAAGAATCAAAATTGCAGTATGATTCAATTTTAAATTATTAATTTTTTTCAAACCTAAGAGCTATTGAATTGATGCAATATCTTTTAAAAGTAGGTTTAGGGCCATCATTAAAGACATGCCCTAAATGACTTTTACAGTTATTACATAAAACTTCAGTTCTAACCATTCCCAAACTGTAGTCTTTATTTAGTTGAATAGAATCCTTGTTAATTACATCATAAAAACTAGGCCAGCCAGAACCTGAATCAAATTTTGTTTTAGATGAAAATAGTTTGTTATTGCAACCCTTACATCTATAAATTCCTTTTTCTTTATTATTTAAATACTTACCAGTAAAAGCAGGCTCTGTTCCTTTTTTTCGTAAAACATTATATTCTTTAGCCTTAAGTTTACTTTTCCACTCACTTTCAGATTTAGGTGTTTTTTCTTTTGTCATTTTCTTATCAAAATATTAAAAAATAGGTACTATTTAAAATACTATTATCTTTCATCTTATAACGAATAAATTCCAATAAATACATATAAAAAAGAAAGTATTCGCAAACAATGGCAAAAAAAGAAGATAAAAAAGAAACTATAGCTTTCTACATTACTCAAGCTGTAATAATAATTACTTTGATTTTAGCAATAATAGTTAAACAATGGATATGGGTGATAGGTGCAGTTGTGGGGCTTATTATCACCGTTCTACCCAGGATCCTTAAAAGGGAGGTTATCTTTGATTTACCATGGTCAATAGATATTTTGATTGCAGCAGTCTTTGGTTTAAATACTGCAGGAATCCTACTAAACGCATATAATTTAATACCTTGGTTTGTAGCAATAACACAAGTGTTATTTTCAATTCTAATAGCGTTTTTTTCTTTTGCAATAATCTATATTTTACATGTATACTGGGACGGCCTAATTATGAATAAATATGCTATGGCGTTTGTAGTGGCTGTAACTACAATGGCCTCGGCAGTTGTTCTTGAATTTATAAAATGGTTTAAGATATTTGGTAGAAAGCAAACAAGTGTTGAAGGTGTTTTAATTTGTTTATTAGTAAGTACTGTTTCAGGAATAATTACAGCATTAGTTGGAGTAAGTATGATCAAAAGTGGGAAATTTGATGAAATAACTGAAGATTTTGGAAAGCAAATCGATTCAAAGATAATAAAAAGAAAGAAAAAAGAAAACTAAATTTTATATTTTTAAAATAGCTTTTTGTTCTTATATATCTCTCGAAGTGGTATATAAAAAACAAGTAAGGCGATGAATATCCACAATAACAAAGATGGTAATGCTGGTGGGATATCAAACATTACAAAATCAAGACCTAGAATAATTAAGAATGCTACAATTACTCCTGTTAAAGCTTCACCTGCAATTAATCCTGCTGTAAATAAAAGACCGGTTCGTACAATTTTTTCTTTAGGTTTTACTTCAGTTTGTTTTATCGCTAGTTCCCATTCACTTGATTCACCGTCATCGTCTCCATAGTGTTTCTTGATTATTTTATCTGTCAAATGACGAATAATTCCTCCGGCAAATATTGGTGTTGCAAGCGTGAATGGAAGATATATACCAATTGCTACAGGTAAAACAGGTATATCAATTAGAATCAACACTAAAGCAAGGACTGCGCCAGCTAAAACAAAAGGCCATACCATATCTCCGCCAAGAACTCCTCTAACTACACCATTCATTAGAAAAGCTTGAGGAGCAGGTAAATTAACACTTCCTATCTCATATGCTTTATCTAAAGCTTGAACAACAAATGCAAGCACAGGTGCTGCGGCAAGTATGCCTATGAGTTCAGCGATCTGTTGCTTATATGGAGTTGCACCAATCATTTGACCTGCGGTCATTGATTGAAGAACATCGCCTGAAATTGCTGCACAACAAGCAATTACTGCCGCTATTAGAAGAGCTATACCAAAAGCAGCAGTACTACCACCTAAACCTAGTCCAAATAGTATTAATGATGTTAAAAGTAAAATTGAAACAGTCACTCCCGATGTAGGATTATTTGATGAACCGACAAGCCCTGCCATATAACCAGCTATAGCACTAGCAATAAATGCAAATAATATTGCAAAAATTGCCATAATTCCAGAAATGAAATAATTTTTTGATAGCCACACATATACTAAAAAAACAGGTATAGTAAGGGCACCTATTGCTAAAAATACATATTTAAAGTTAAGATCTCGGTCAGTTCGTTTTTTTGTATCTTTATGTCCGCTTTTTATACCAATAATTGCTTCTTTTATTCCATCTGCAAGATTGTGTCTAAGTTTAAATATTGTATAAAGACCGCCGACAACCATTGCGCCTACGCCAATATATCTAATATATTCGCCCCATACATGGAAAAAACCATCAATAGGTGAAAGCCCAGAAGGAAATCCTGTTGCAAGAAGAACTAGTGGTGTAATTATCACCCAGCCAATAAGACCGCCAACAAAAACAAATGATGATATCCTCGGACCAATTATCCAACCTACACCTAGAAGTGCAGGTGATGTTGCAATTCCACCATATAAAAATCCTTCATTGCTTCCAACTCCAATGTTATATTTTCCTATGCTTATTACCCTCTCTATTCTCCCTGCTAATGCATGAAGGCCGACTTGAGCATATTTCAATGAAGCACCTATCAATGCTCCAATTAATAACCAAACTGCTTTAACACCAGGTTCTCCTTTCTTTTTTGCCTTTTTACCGCCAACAGTTGTTGTTAAAACAGCCGCAACTGCAACACCTTCAGGGAAAGGAAGATCTGTTTTAATGATTAGAGCACGTCTAAGTGAA
>CAZKQS010000150.1:0-3710 GCA_964554985.1 uncultured Thermoplasmatales archaeon
AAGCACAAATCCATTAATGTGGCAGGATGATCCAGAACCACCATTTAATCCAGATACCACCTACTACATACATGCAAAAGCATATGATCAAACAGGATTAATGGGAGAAGATACAATCGAATTCACAACCCCATCACAACCACTATAATATTAAACAAATATAGACAAGTATATATACTATACAAAATAATATCTCAAATAGGCAATAAGGGGGCAAGAACTTATGAATAAAAAAACTCTGAATATTTGTACAATTATGATGCTGATTTTATCAGCTTTAGTAGTATCAGTCAATACTGTTAATGCTGAAATGGACCCAAAGACAATATATGGAACACTATATATAGATACAAACAACGATGGAACATATGAAATAGCAGAAGCAGGAATAGAAATTACTGCAGAAGTTGAAGACTACACAAAAACTGTTCAAACATTTCAATTCGATGAGATAAATTACATGCTTGGAATAGAACCAGGCCATACAAATCAAACCTGTTTTCTAAATATTACATACAGTGGAAAGACATTTAGTCCAGATGAAAACAAATCAATAGTTTTATCAGAGGAAAACGAAAACGGAGGAGAACCAGGGTATTATAATTTAGATTTATATGCAACAATAACAGATGAAGCACCTTCCCAGGTTGAAGAACTAACTGTTGAAGATGCTAAAGATGGAAAACTTGATTTGGAATGGAACCCTGCAACTGATGATTTTGGTATAGATCATTATAGTATCTACTGGGATCAAGATGACTATGAAAAACCAATTCATAATGTAACTCATCCAGATACTTCATACACACATTCTGATCTATCAAATGGAATTATTTATTGTTATAAGGTATTAGCAGTTGACACAGTAGGAAACAAAGGTCCTTTTTCTGAAGAAAAATGCAATACACCTACAAAAACTCAAACCGGTGGCGGCACCGGTGGTGGGTCTGGTGGTACAGGCGGCTCTGGCGGCTCAGGCGATGATTCAAATGGAGGAACCGGAGGAGATGATTCACCAACTGGTGATGAAGGTGATGATGAACCTCCAATTAATCCAAATATAGGTCCTGTTGCTGTTGATTTTGATACAAAAGATGGTAATTATGTAGGAACTATAAATCAAAATATAAGTTTCTATGCAATAGGTAGAGATATAGACAGCAATCAAGTGAATTACACCTTTGATTGGAATGATGGAGATACTGATTACACTGGATTTATCGATAATTCAACTATATATAACATAAATCATACATTTACAAGTCTAGGTATATATAATGTAAAGTTTGAAGTAATCGATGATTATAACTCAATTGATATTATTACCTTACAAATCTTAATTGATGTTGAAATTATTGATGACTCAGATAATAACGTTGACGGTTATCTACAGGATGATGACGGAGACGGAGAGTATGATACTTTTTATAACAATGAAGACGATTCTGAAACTTCTACTAATAAAGAAAATGGATCATATCTTATAGACACAGACAACGATGGGGAATTTGATTATAGATATAACACAGAGACAGATACAGGTGAAACAATAGAAGATGAAGATGATGAAGGTAATGAAGACTCTAAAGATACAAAAAAAGAGCAAGATAACAATATGATCTATTATATAGCAGGTATCATTCTTGTGTTTGTATTGTTAATCTTACTTTATCTAGCTACGAGAAAAAAAGAAGATAAAAAATAATAAAATTACATTTTTTTCTTTTTCCTATATCTATATAATAAACAAATTACATACTTAACTTTAGTATTTATATAAAAGATTTATATAGAGGTTAAAACATAATAATTTGTTTAAAAATTTAAGAGGAATAACAAATGAGAGAAAAAAAAACAAAAATATTAGTCTTAGTCCTTTTATTTAACCTTTTATTTATATCTTCAATAAATGTCTGTTCAGATGAACTAGACCCTAAGACCGTATATGGAACACTATATATAGATACAAACAACGATGGAACATATGAAATAGCAGAAGCAGGAATAGAAATTACTGCAGAAGTTGAAGACTACACAAAAACTGTTCAAACATTTCAATTCGATGAGATAAATTACATGCTTGGAATAGAACCAGGCCATACAGACCAAACCTGCTTTTTTAATGTAACACTCAACCAAGAAACTTATATTCCAGATCAAAACAGTTCAATAGTTTTATCAAAGGAAAACGAAAACGGAGGAGAACCAGGGTATTATAATATAAATTTGTATGTTACAATAGAATCTGAAATAAATAATCCACCAAATAAACCTATTTTACCAACACCAGAAAACAATTCACAAAATATCAAATTAAACCCAGAACTAAGTATTTTTGTTGAAGATATAGACCTTGATGATATGGATATTACTTTTAAAAATGCTGATACAAACAATATAATAGGGATAGAAACAAATGTAAACAGTGGAAGTACTGCCTTTACAAACTGGATAAACCTAGATTATGATACACAATATCGTTGGTATGTAGTTTCTGATGATAAAAACGGTGGGACTAATACTTCAGATATATTTACTTTTAAAACAAAAAAAGAAGATATAAACCATCCACCATATAAACCATCAGACCCAACTTTAGAAAATGATTCAACAAACATAGAATTAAACCCAGAAATAAGTATTTATGTTGAAGACCCAGATGATGATAACTTAAAAGTTGATTTTTTCAACGCATCAGATGATTCAATAATTGGCACCTTAACAAATGTTGAAAGCGGAACGTATGCAACTATAACTTGGAATGATCTATCATATAATATGACTTACTCATGGTATGCTAAAGCAAATGATTCTGAATATTCAAACACGTCAGACCTATTCTTTTTTAAAACTAAAGAAAAACAAGAAATTGATAACCCTCCAGAAATAAATATTACATTTCCAAAAAAAGGAGGATTATATTATAAAGATAAAATCTACTTTGAAGATTTTTTAAAAACACCGATTATAATAGGAAACATTACAATCAAAGCAAATGCAACAGATGATAAAAAAATAGAAAGAGTTGAGTTTTTTATATCAAGTATTAATGATATGGATGGAAAAAATATAGGAAATGCTACAGAAGAACCATACGAAATAAACTGGGAGAGAGAGGGATTTAGACTAATACATCTATATTCAATAAAGGCTGTTGCATATGATAACTCTGGAAATACTTCTTTTGATGAAGTACCAATTGTTAGAAAATTTTTCTAAAAAATAACAGAGATTTTTATATAAGAAAAACTAATTACAAGAAAAACATAGCAGTTTTGTAAGTTGGAGATATGTATGAATAAAAACAAAAAAAATCGATGCGTTCTTACAGGTGTTATTGAAACTGAACTAAACGTTTTAAAAAGACATGTCAAGGTTTTAAAATCATTAAGAGAAAATCAACCTATTGGAATAATTAAACTATCTGAAGAAACAGATTACCCACAGCATATGGTTAGATACTCACTTAGAATTCTAGAGCAAGACGGCCTTATTGAGCCATCACCACAAGGAGCTGTCACTACAGACGAAGTAGATAAAACAGAAGCTCAATTAAAAGATTCACTAAAAAAAATTAGCAACATTGTAGATGAATTAATCAAAACACTTGAATAATAGATATCTATTACCAGATTTTTGTTTTAAAAAAAGTATTTCATTTGCCGAGGTAACTCAGTTGGGAGAGTGCACGGCTGAAGACCGTGATGCCG
>CAZKQS010000151.1:0-3702 GCA_964554985.1 uncultured Thermoplasmatales archaeon
CAAAGTTCTTACATTCATAGTTAATTATATGTATACTTTCGGAACTACTATTTTTCAGTAGACCCGAATGTGAAAAAATGCCAAAGAACCATCATCGTTAAGGAGAGAACTACTATTTTCTTCTTTGTTTTTGAATAATTTTTCAGATCTATTTCTGCTAATGATACTTCGTTTTTCCTTAATATCTAATTCTGCATCAAAAACATTGGTAACTTGTTTTAACTCCTGGTAACTAATAATCTTTCGTTCAGATTTCTCAATTAAAGCACGAGCTGCAGCATCCTTTTTATCCTTAAGATAAAAAATAACACGATTATACATTTTAGCCTTGCAAATACTCGGAAAAAACTCTTTCAATTTGTTATACTCACTGGTGCTATATTTTTTTGAAGACAACGCATAACCGTCTCTTAGGAGGTCTTTCATAAGTTCAAGTTTTTTATCCTGTATACGCATGTTTCTAAGAGGATATGAACATATGTCACGGGTATGATAATACACTGTCCGATCTGTTACTCGGTATTGTATTGCTACTTGTCTCTTGGTCTTACCATTTCTAACTTCCTTTCGAATTTTCTTGATAATATCCTTTGGTATTCCTCGCTTAATATTGATATCTTTAGTACATTCACGGATTTTTTTATAAGAAATACCTAGTTCTTTTGAAACTTGAAGTTTAGATTTACCATTTTTTACTTCGTTTCTAATTTCTTCGATTAGTTCTTTGGAATGTTTAATTACCATCACTTAAAACCGAAAAAAGAAATATATAAAAGTATTGAAAAACCGATTTTACCAATAGTTAATTTTTCATTTAAATGATAAATCGAATAGCTCCAAAACCAATTAATACTGCAATTACAACAAAAGTAATTGCCCACAATATTAGAAGACTGTCTTTGTAGCCAGTTCCATCACCAAACTTTTTATAATCTTCGCCTTGTATCGTCTTATTAGACAAATATGCTCCATTTTTTGTAAGTTGAAAATATTCCCAAATTTTTATCATGCTTTTTGCTATTGATTTATATGTTTTGTGCTCGGAATGAACTTTGATAGATATTGCTTTTGTTAATATCAATAAAAAAAGTGATACAAAAGATACCAATGTCAAATACAATCCGTTGTCTTTAATAATTTGACTTATTGCGATTGAGGCTGTAATTGTTGTAGGGAATATTACAATGAACATATTCAGTAACCTATATTCTATTTTGCTATGAGCTTCGAGTCGCCTATATTGAATTTCATAAAATATTTTTAAAAAATCATCATCTGCCTTAGATGTCATTTTTTCTCCTTAATTTTCAAATCATTTATTTCTTTAAAAAACATCCTGCATAACTCTACCATCTCTTGTTATAAACTTAGGTTTTTTATTTTTATCAAAACAAATGCAATTACTGTTTTCATCACAATAACAAATAGCTGGTTTTGCTTTAATTTTCTGAAAAACATTTTCAGACTTGTATCCTGCTTTAGGCCATCTATGACCAACATCTACATATATTTCCCTGTTCATAGAATAACCAAAGGGCCAGAGGGATATATTAATCTTGTTTGCAAAAGGGGGAAAGAGTGCTTTTTTGGGAATTCATCATTTTTTTACCTTAAAAAGTAAAATAGATGAGAGAAAAGCTCTCTCTATTTTTAAATCCATTTTACTTTTCCTTTTTTCTTTCTTCGAGGATAAGCTTTTTTAGCGCCTCTTCCAGTACTGCTTTTACTTACATATACTATGTTTTTCTTTCTCATAACAATCACTTCCATTATACTTCTCAATTGTTTGTAGTATCAAAAGATAACAAATCATATCTACCACTGTATCTTATTTCTTCTACTAGTTTTTTATAAAAAAAGTTTTCTTCTTGCATGATGATTTCCTTTTCAATCATGCAAATCACCTCCTTTACTACTCAGGTTGCTTCTCTAACAGGCTTATTGGAGTTCCTCTCCAATCCATCAATCTATTTTTTTATCACTAAGAGGCTTAATTGCCTCGACTTACCTATAACCAATTGTTTTAAGCTTATTTAAAGTTTTTCTCCTTGTGGATAGCTGTCTGCTTAGATAGCAAATCTATTTACTTTTAAAAAATTATGCTGTTTTTGTTTTATTACATATTGGGTACAGGTACCATTGTTTTTTTTACACGATCTATTCTTGCAAACCAAACATTTTGTATTTTTCTATGATCTTTTACGTTTTTAATCGGCACTGTCGCATGCGATTGGTATTTTGTTTTTTTATTAGAAAATATTCACATAATTTTATCTATAAAAATAATCAAAATCTCCCTCCAATATCTATAAATACTTTGTAACAACTTTAATTTCTAGCAATCATGATTAAATCCTATACTAAATTTAGAGTATTATTTCTATTCGTAATTTCTGTACTTATTATCAATATCGTTTTTTTAGTTTCAAACGTTGATGCAGAGGAATCATATATTTTCGATAATACTTCTATGTTGACCATCGCCTCACCGTATACAATAAATACCGATGATGACTTGGTCTTGATATCTCCATTTTATCAACCAAATTTGACAATAAATACAAATGAACAAATAGAAGAATTAACAATTCCAGACAGTTATATTACAATCCAACTCCCAGATGACCAAATAGGCATTAAAACTTCTGAAAACAGATTTTATTTATTGCCCGATAGTAGCAAAATCGTTTATGATACACAAACTAATCATCAAGTAATAAACCTAGGAACGTTAAATAAAACTCTTTATCCAACAAATCCTGTTGTTGACTTATCACCATTTGAAAATTTTGAAAAAACTATAGACTTCAGTTATTCAGTTGATAAACTAGATACTTATAAAACAAAAATTAGTTTAAAAGAATTACAGACACCAGAAATATATGAGACTATAGAGTTTTATACAATAGATTGGGGAGATGGAAATGTTATACAATATGATATTATTGATGCATCTCCAACGCATATTTATGATAAATATGGAGATTATAACGTAGTTTTCAATTTTGCTTTAAATGATACTTTAACTATTAACACAAGTGCATTAAATATTGTACCTTTCGAAGGCGATTTGAAACATACATATTTAGTCGTTGAAGATTTTGTAGTAGAAAATAAAGAACCAATAGCTGCAAGTACTGCAGGTATTAGCACAGCAGCAATCTTAGGATTTGCTATAACTGAAACGGGAAAATACAAAATTCTAACATTACTCTCCTTAGCGATGCCTCTATATACAAGGGTACAAAAACAAGACGTACTCGACCAATTTGTAAGAGGAGAGATATATGCAGTAATCAAAACAAACCCTGGTGTACACTACAATAAAATTATGGATAAAATAGATGTAAAAAACGGTACTCTCTCATATCATTTACATATGCTAGAAAAAACAGGCATGATTAAATCACGTCGTGAAGGGCTGCGCTATCGTGCTTTTTATACAACAAACATGACTTTTCCAAAAGAAGAAAGATATAGACTAACTGATTTACAGATAAAGATTTTAGAGACTATTAAATCAAATGAAGGTTTAAATCAAAGAGAAATAGCAGAAGTTTTAGATGAAAAACCTCAAACCATCAGCTATAACATAAAAGTATTGCAACAAGCAGATCTTATAAGACTTGTAAAAAAAGGTAGAAAAACACGTTGTTATCTCGGAGAAAATTATCAGGATTATAAAAATGAGTCTCCGTAATG
>CAZKQS010000152.1:0-3684 GCA_964554985.1 uncultured Thermoplasmatales archaeon
CTCTTTATTTTTTTATTATATATTCTAATAATCGGGTTCAACGACATATTATTCTTCGCCTTTATTTTCTGCCAATAATCTTTGGGTTTCATTTGCTCTTTCTACATTCTCATATGTGAATTTTTTAACGATACCCGCTGATGTTTTCAATGATGGTTGTACAATTTTTAATGTTCCTTTTTCAAGATTTGGTACAATCTTGTCAATTTCTTGTTCAAAAAGAACTTTTCTGATATTATCATCCATTAAATTGAAATAATTCTCATTTACAGTAACAAGAATTTCTGATTTTAACAAAACTGCGTAATTATCAGGAATCTTTTTAATAGTGATTAATTGTTTTTGTTTGGTGTTTGTTTGAAATAGATAAGAAATATCTATAGCAAATGCGAAATCTTTTTCTAAATCTTTGAAAAAATCAATAATGTCTTGATCTAATTCATAAAACTGTTCTGTTTTTAACATTTTTTAATTCTTTATTTTTTATCGTGTTGTTCTATTAATAACAAACAATCTCGATATGAGGTATATACCAAAAACTGATAATAGTCCAATTATGATTGAAAT
Source organism: uncultured Thermoplasmatales archaeon (assembly GCA_964554985.1). GTDB lineage: Archaea > Thermoplasmatota > E2 > DHVEG-1 > DHVEG-1 > CAYZTD01. Next base: position 568 of record CAZKQS010000152.1, read on the forward strand.
ATACACGGGTGAAAGTAAATATCCTATTCCCATACCTACTAATGATAACAATGACCAAATAGAAATATTAGCTATTTTAGCGGTATCAAAATGTTTATATCTAAAAGCCACTCCGATTTGTCTTTGGTTTAATGGTTCTACTTCCATTAATCCTACAAATTGATGGATTCTTAATTCTAATAATGTTTCTTCTATTTTTGCTCTATCTCTTTCTAATAATTGGTCAATATATTTAGCGCCATATGATTTAATTTCATCTAAATCATCATCAGTAAGAGTATAAGTTTTATATAATCTATTAACCCAATCAATTCTTAAACCGTGATTTTTTAATAGAAGGTCTTTGTTTCTGCGTATAGTTTTTCTATAAAAGAGAAACCATCTTAGTTTTTTAAGCATAAGATTAAATTACTTTTTTTAATTATATACTATAAAATGAATAGAGTTTGAATTTTTAGATAGAAATATTAATCTTTTTTAACGGTATCTTTTCCACCAGCATCTTTTCCTTGACCACTTTTAACCATATTATCAAGAACTTCATCGAATTTAAAAAGAACTTCATCGAATTTTTCAGATAACATTTTTTCTCCAGGTGTTAAATCAGTCCCTTTTGCTTTAGCTACAGCAGTCTGTACTTTTTCTTGTACATTTCTTAATCCTTGTGGGGCACCAATTGCTCCTCTGCCAGCTTTTCTTGTAACATCTGCTAATCTGTCTTTGTTTGCATCTAATACCCCTATAACGTTGTTTAATTGATTCTGGTCAACTGCAGATAGTATAGTGATACTTCCTGTCAACCTACCAAATTTATCAATACCAGCGTTTCTTAAACTATTAAAACTACGAGATAGTTTCTTTATAGCTTCAGCGAAATTATCAATACCTTCAATTATTTTATCATCTGCTCCACCAATTACCGAAATAACATCAAATGCTTTTTTTACACCTTGACCCCATTCTTCGGATGGATAATTTTTCCAATCTGTTGTACCAAAGATTCTGTTAACAGAAACCATTGCCCAAGAAATATCTTTAATTAAATCAACAAAAATACTATCTTCGTCTTTTTTATTTGATTTTTTTAAATCTTTCATTAACATTCGGGCTTTTGGTGAATTAGCTAATGTTGAAAATAAATCAATAAATGGAGACAATGCTGAACCAACGCCTTCTCCCCATTTTTTAGACGGTGCATTTTGAGTCCAATTTCCTTGACTTAAAATATCAGCTGCTTCTATCATACCATATGAAACATTTCTAATAAAATCAACAAATTCACCTGGTTTTAAACCTTTACTAAATATCCCACCACCACCTTTTAAAGCTACACCAAGAGCATCAGCAAAAGCTCCTAATGAAAGACCTATTCCTTCTGCCCATTCTTTAGTTGGACCTCCTGTATAATTACCACCACGAAGTATATCAGCAGCGTCAACAATTGTTTGAGCAACTGTTAATACCATTTCGCCTCCTTTATTTAAAAGTTTACCGGCAAATGGGATTAAAGCTAAATCTACCATAGATGCACCAAATATAGGTAATAATAATCCTACACTATCTGCCCAATCTAAAGGTGGTCCTTTTTCATACACACCTTCATTTAAAATATGAGAAACAGCAACAATTACACCTGCTGTAATTAGTGCTCCAACAGAACCTAAAGCAAGTGCAGCTAAACCAATACCCGTCATTGCTAATATACCAAACACAACTAATGATGGTAAAAATAATATCATAGCTAATCCTGCACCCAATGACCATTTAGCACTTGGGTATTTTTTATAATTACCAACTGATAATATCCAACTGGATAACATAATTGCACTTGATACAATAAGAATAGCTAATCCACCCATTAATAATTGAGCTGGATTAGTTAATTTTAATTTAGATATAACAAAAAATACGGGTAAAAACGCAATTATTCCAAGTCCAATAGCTCCCGCAGATTTAATAAAATTACCAGGATCTTTTAATGGTTGAAATAATTGTAAAATCAAAGATGATAATACAATTGCCAATGATATTGCGGGTAAAATTAAAGGTAGTAATAAAACCTTTATTACATCCTTTGAATCTAATTTTAATTTAGATATTCCAGTTAATAAAAGTACAGCAGCAAAACCTAAAGCACCTCCTAATAAAGCAAAACTTATACCTTTTTTTAAATCAATTGGCTGCATAAATTTAATAAGAAAACTTGATGCTACAATAGCACCCGCAATTAATGGTAATATTAATGGTAATAATAAAATGGCGGCAACATCTTTTGGTTTCAAACTCATTTTATTTACTGACTTTAATAATAAAAAAGTTGCAAGTCCTAATGACCCACCAACTAATATTAAACTAAATGCAGTAAATATATCAATTGGTTGCATGAATTTTAATATAAAACTAGATGCTACTAACGCACCCGCAATTGTTACCATGACTAATCCAGCTATTAATGCCTTTTTTGGTGTTAATTCTTTTATCTGAGCAATTTCAGCAAAAGCTTTAGAAACAGCATATATAGCAATACCAAGGGATATTACAGACATTACATCTACATCACCAACAATTTTAAAAGCCATACCAATAGCAAGAACACCACCAGCAATTAACATAATTACACTAATACCATCAACAATTTTTTCTTTATTACTTTTATCTGAAATTTTACCGAACATTCCAGTTTCTTTAGCTTTTCTTGATGCTTTAACTTCTTCTAAAATTTGTTTTGTTCTGGAATCTATCTTGTCGGTTTTTTCTACTAATGTCTTTATATCTTCTGCTATATCAGACATTTTAGGACCATCCATAGCTGAAAGCATTTGATTAACAGCATCACCCTTTTCAGATTGTTGCTGCATTAATTCTACGATACCCTCTAAGGCATTAGTAAAATTTTGTAAGTTTTCAATAAATGCTTTATCAATATTTGATGGCATGTGTTATAAAAATATATTTTATTCACTTTTTATGGATTGTGTCTTATCCTTTAATGTATTTACACTTTCTTCAAAAGATGTAATTTCATCTTTTAATTTTTCAATTGTTTCTTGAATATCTTTCTTTTTATTTTCAGCTAATTCTTTATTTTCTTCGGAAAATGTTTCTATTTCCATTTTC
>CAZKQS010000153.1:0-3625 GCA_964554985.1 uncultured Thermoplasmatales archaeon
TCAAATTTTTAAGACGTAAAGAGAGTTCATTTGCTAAAGCAATGTTTACATCACGGTAGGTGTTTTCCATGAGTTTCACTGATTCAGCAGTGGTAGTATCCGTTAAATGAATCTGTGCGTTAACAAAGGAGGAATAGATTTTTTGTGTTAATACTGCTGATTCTTTGTTAATCCCACCGATTATTCGATGATTATGCTGCATTTCATATATAGTGTTTCCAGGTATTGCTTTTTCTGAAACATAAGATAAATAATAATTTTTGTTTGATGAATCAAGTATTGGTTTTACTTGTTGAATCGTGGTTCCTGGTGGAACAGTGGATTCTAAAATAACAAGATTTTTGTCATTTAATATATTTGCAATAGATTCTGATGCTTTTTTTACATAGGATAAATCACATTTTTTATCTTTAGATAAAGGAGTTGGAACAGTTATAATGAATGCATCTGAGGGTTTCAGTTTGTTTGATGGATGAAAATTATGTTTCGCCTGGTTGAAGAGATCTTGTAATCCTTTTTCTTGAAAGGGGAGTTGATCGTTTTGTAATCGTTTTATTTTATTCTTATCGATATCATATCCGTTCACGTGATATCCAGCTTTGGCAAGTAATAACGCTGTTGGAAGACCCATATAGCCAAGACCAACGATTGTTATAGTTTTGATTGTAACACCTCCAGTATTCTTTCAGCAGTATGCCCATCTCCAAATGGGTTTTTCCAATCTGCAGGATGATTTTTATGATATTTTATTGCTTTTTTTAGTTTATTAATGTTTAAATCAACAAGTTTGTTTGCACCGACATCTATTGTTTCCGGTCGTTCAGTGTTTTCCCGTATTGTGATACATGGTACACGTAGGATACATGCTTCTTCTTGAATTCCACCTGAATCAGTAACGATGAGACTTGCTTGTTGTTCGAGTTGTAAAAAATCAAGATAACCAAGTGGTTTGGTAAGTTTTACATTACTGATTTTTAGATTGTATTTTTCTAGTTTTGCGTTGGTTCGTGGATGAATCGGATACACAACATCAAGACCTGTGATTTCTGAGACCGACTCTATAACAGCTATCAGTTTTTTTAGAGAGGTTTTAGTATCAACATTTAGTGCTCGATGTGCAGTGACAAGAACATATTTTTTTGATTTTACATGTAGTTTTTCTAAAATTGTAGAAGATTCCTCTGCGATATTTTTATGATGCAGGACAGCATCAACAATAGTGTTACCCACTACAAATATACGTTTTTTTGGGATTCCTTCACCAGATAAAATATTTTCTTGAACAGTTGTAGGTGCAAATAAAAAATCTGAGAGGACGTCACATATGATACGGTTTTTCTCCTCTGGCATACGACGATCGTAGCTTCTAAGTCCAGCTTCAATATGACCAGTAGGGATGTTTTGCTTAGACGCGGCAAGAATTCCTGCTAGAACAGTATTTGTATCACCCTGCGAGAGGACAACACTAGGTTTTTCTCTAAGAAGTATTTCCTCGATTTTGATGAGCATGTTTCCTGTTTGATTACCGTGATCCGCTGAACCAATTCTAAGATTATATTTTGGTTTAGGAAGATTAAGTTCTTTAAAAAATACTGCATCCATATTAGGTGAATAATGTTGATTGGAATGAATTATAAAATAATCAAATTGTTTTTTTTCTAAAAAACGGATTACCGGTGCCATTTTAATAATTTCAGGTCTTGTGCCAAGAACAATTGCAATTTTCATAGTTATCAACTAAGTATTTTAGAATGTCCATATATTGTTATATTTGATAAAACTAACTTTAATTAAATAACTATGATTTTAAATTATGAATAAATTACAAATCTCGATAGAATAAATTTATAAGAACTATTTTAATACGGCTTACAAGGGTGATATAATTAGGATTTTAGCGATTCATGATGGACATAATGCTTCCGCAGGTTTATTTAAAGATGGTAAATTCATTTTTGCAATTCAGGAAGAAAGATTAACTAAAGTTAAAAATCAAATGGGTTTTCCTAAAAATTCCATAGATCTTATTTTAAAAAAATTAAACAGAAATTTATTAAAACTCAAAGAACAACCACAAAGATGGTTTTAAAAAGAAAAATTCAAAAAAATAAATTTTATAAGAGAATATTTAATGAAAAAAATTTAGAGAAAAATCAATACCAAAGAAAAAAACCTTTGTTAGAATTAGGCTTTAAAAATAAGAGAGTTAAATTTATTGATCATCATACTTGTCATGCTTCATCAGCATATTATGGTTCGCCTTGGTGGCGTAAAAAAAAAATTTTAATTATGACTCTTGATGGCGGTGGAGACGGTTTAAGTGCATCTATATGGATTGGGGAAAATGGAGTATTAAGAAAAATTAATGAAACATCAGATACTGATTCTGTTGGACATATTTACTCTAGAACAACTTTTTATTTGGGTTTTAAACCTTGGGAGCATGAATACAAACTGATGGGGATGGCTCCATATGTTAATGAAAAATATTCTGAACCAGTTAAGAGAGTTTTTCAAAGTTATTTAGATTTGCATCCTGATGACAAGCTTAAATTTAAAAGAAAAATCAATGTACCAACTAACTTTGTTTATAGTAAAATGCTTAATGATTTTGAATTAGAACGTTTCGATAATATATGCAGAGGTTTACAAGATTACACTGAAGATGTCATAGTCAGGTGGGTGAAATCAGCAATTGAAAAGACAGGGGTCCATAAATTGGCCTTTGCTGGTGGTGTTTTTATGAATGTAAAAGCAAACAAACGTATCATGGAACTTCCTGAGGTAGATGACTTGTTTGTATTTCCCAGCTGTGGTGATGAAACAAATATTTTTGGAGCTACTTGGTATTTTTATGCGAACGAAAAACTAACGAATGATGAAAAAATTGACATTGAACCTTTTGGACCGTTTTATTTGGGAACAGAGATTGGTAATGATACTGTTGAAGAGGAGCTTCAGAATTTGTCGAAAGATAAGTATGAATATGAATTTGTTAAGAATATCTCATCTTATGTAGGTGAATTACTTGCAAATAACAAAATAGTTGCTAGAGCTTCGGGACCTATGGAATTTGGGGCTAGAGCTCTTGGAAATAGAAGTATTTTATCGAATGCATCAGACCTAAAAAATGTGCAGATTGTTAATATGAAAGTTAAAAAAAGAGACTTTTGGATGCCATTTGCTCCAGTGATATTAAGTGAAAGGGCAGATGATTATATAATAAATCCTAAGAATGTTTCAGCTCCGTATATGATCCTTACTTTTGATACAACTGAAAAAAGAAATGATATTATTGGAGCTGTTCAACAAGCAGAGTATACTGCAAGACCTCAATTAATCGAAAGGCCTTGGAATAAAGAATATTATGACATTGTTAAAGCGTTTGAGAATGAGACAGGATACGGTGGGATGATGAATACTTCATTTAATCTGCATGGATACCCAATAGTTCATGATGCTACAGATGCATTGGAGGTCTTGAAAGATTCAGGTCTGGAATTAGTCGAGCACGATACGGTTATCGCTACCAAAGAAGAAGCCAAAGAATGTTTCGGGAAATTCAAAAAAATGGATAACCTTGACGCAGTGGTTCTTTTTTCCGGTACCTGGGTTTGGGCTGCGA
>CAZKQS010000154.1:0-3589 GCA_964554985.1 uncultured Thermoplasmatales archaeon
ATAACATTGGAGTTTTTTTACAAAGATCTAACTTCAATTATATGTTCTACAATAACATAACTAATAACAATATCGGAATTAAACTAAACAGTACAATTCATCCAACTATACAATATAACAATATTTTTTCAAATAAAGAATACGGTCTTATTTATAATTCAATTCCTGCAGCATCAAATAATTATTGGGGATCTATTTTGGGATCAAGTGGCCTATTAAATTTATTTGGAGATAAAGTAATACAAATAAATGAAAACGAAAAGAAAAAATTTACAAGTATGTTTATGAGGTATTACATTAGCTTTCCTTGGTTAAAAAAGCCCATTGAAATTTAAAGATTTGGAATTATCTTTTCTTCTAATTTTTTTACTTTTTTAAGTTCTGAAGGAAAAACATCAAATTTGAAATCATAAAAAATATCTTTTAATATCAAAGGACTTGGCTTTACTACATTAAAATCAACATTTTTATCTGGATTATATAATGCATTTTTTACATCTTCTTTTTTAATTTTGTCTTTTCCTACTTTTACTGCTGCTGATACAATTCTTCTTATTTGATTCCACAGAAAATTTGGTGCAAAAAAATCTATTATTAAATATTTTTTTTGAATTTCACAAACAATATTTTCTATAACTCTTACTGGATTTTTATAACGTTCAACTCTTGCAAAATTTGAAAAATCATGCATTCCCGTAAACAATTCAAGAGTGTCAAAAATCTTTTCTAAATCTAAATTTTCAATTTTTAAATAATATCTATAATGACGGTATTTAGCATATCTAGGGTTAAAATAATCTTTTACTTTCTTTATTCCATAAAAAATAATATCCTCTGAATAATTTGAGAGAATAGAAATTATTTTTTTACAGTCCTTATTAGAATTAAATGATATAACATTACACAGTGCTGAAACTTTCGTATCTGTTCTACTAGCTGATCTAAAAAGGGATTTTTTTGTATCTTTTATTATATCCTTTGAAATTAACGCTTTAATTATTTCTCCTTCAACTGTATTTAAATTAGGTTGCCTTGCATAACCATAGAAGTTTCTACCATTGTAAGCAAATTTTAAAGCAAATCTCAAATGTTTTCACTTTTTTTGCAATAGGGCAATACTTTAAAAACATAATACATTCCCATAAAAGAAAATAATATGACAAGAAAAAAATACATCAAAGAAAAACTAGAAAAAGAAAACATTGAAACTGGCGATAAAATAATGATACAAACAAAGAACGTTAAACGAGAAGGAATATTGATGCCACATCATGAGTTCAGCGATGAAAAAATTATTACAATCAAACTTGACAACGGATATAATATTGGTCTTGAAATTGAAAAAGATTCTAAAATTAGTTTAATTGAAAAACACAAAAAAGTTGTAAAAAAACCTAAAGAAATTCCTTTTGATAAAAATAAACCTACGGTTTCAGTGATTAGCACAGGTGGAACTATTGCTTGTTATGTTGATTATAGAACTGGTGCTGTGCATCCAGCTAGTTCAGCTAGAGATTTAGCTTTTTCAGTACCTGAAGTTTTTGAAATATGCAACCTAAAAACCCAGGTGGCTTATCAAATATTAAGTGAAAACATTAATATAAAACACTGGCAGGAACTAGCAAAAAAAATAGCTGATGAATTAAATAATGGTGCAAAAGGAGTAATTGTTCCACATGGAACTGATACCTTAGGTTATACAGGAGCAGCGCTTTCATTAATGCTTAAAAACCTTAGTGGCCCAGTGGTTCTAGTCGGTTCACAAAGAAGCAGTGATAGACCAAGCTCTGATGCAGCTCAAAACCTTATAGCTTCAGCAAATGTAGCATCAAAAACAGACATTGGTGAAGTTGTAGCTGTAATGCATAGCAAAACATCTGATACAAAAATGGATATCCATAGAGGTATAAAGGTTAGAAAGTTTCATACATCCCGCAGAGACGCATTCAAAACTGTAAATGATATACCAATTGGATCTTTTGAAAATGGAAAGATAAAGTTTGAAAAAGCTTATCGAAAAAAAACAAAGGGAAAAGTAGAAGCAAATACAAAAATGGAAGAAGATGTTTCTATGCTCTATTATTATCCTGGTCTTAAACCAGAGGATATCCCAGAGAAAAAAGGAATTGTTTTAATCGGAACAGGCCTTGGACATATCTCTGAAAAGTTAATCCCAAGAATAAAAGAACTTACAAAAAAAGGAACTATTTTTGTTATGGTTTCCCAGTGTTTTTTTGGAAGAATTGATATGAGTGTTTACTCAACTGGTAGAGACCTAGTTAAAGCAGGAATAATCCCACTTCAAGATATGCTTCCTGAAACTGCATATGTAAAACTAATGTGGGCTTTAGGTCAAAGTGATAAAAGAAGCGAAATAGAAAAAATTATGACAGAAAATATAGCTGGGGAAATAACAGATAGAACCCGCAGCGATGTTTTTTTATGATTATTTATAAAGATTAATAAACTATAATTCATATAAAAAGCTAGTTCAATGGGGAGAAAAATATGGACATAAATAAGATAATAAATCAAGTTTTAAAAATAATTACAAGACCAAAAGAAGCAGTTAAAGAAGCTAGTGCTCAAAGTATGACCCGAAATGATATTATTATGTATCTAGCAATAATTGGGATACCCACATTTATTGGTCTTTTCCTAGGATATGGCTTCTTCTTAATTCCAGGTTTTAACTTTATCGGACCTGCTCTTGCTGGGGCTATTATATATTATGTCGTTGCAATAATTGGAATTATAATATTTGGATATATACTAAATGCGTTTGCTCCAACTTTTAAATCGCAACAAAATCAAGCACAGGCATTAAAGTTAGTAGCGTTAGCTTCTACACCGTGGTTACTTGCAGGTATTTTTTATATACTTCCAGGTTGGCTGTGGCCTCTTCCAATGCTTGCTGGTTTATATGGCCTATACATACTTTATATTGGACTTCCAGTTCTTATGGGAACACCTCAGGACCAGCAAATCGTTTATCTGATAGTTGCAGCAGTTATATATTTTGTAATTATGAGCGTTCTATGGTTTATTACTAACACAATAGTTTGGAATATGGCCATAGGTAGTGCATATGGTGCTTACTATACTGGTTTTAGAAGATATTGGTAAAAAATATTAGAGGGAAAAACCCTCTAAACACTATTTTTTTATAAATATTTATAAAAAGTTATAAATGATATAAAAAAATTAAAAAAATAAAAAGTGTATTTTTTATTATAACACTTATTTTTATCTATAGCAATTTTGTTATCAAACTAAACATAATTGGGTGACTATCTTCAATATTTGATAGAAAACCTGTAAATAATGATTCCGATACAGATTTACCTAGAGAACTACCAAATTCGATATCTACATCAATATAATGATCGTGAAATGTATCCCAATCAGATGGTATTGTTATTGTTCCTTCTCTAGTTTCTCCTTTCCAAGTTACAGCATACTCATAATTATAACTGCCTTGATCTGGAACATCAAGACTGAACTCGTATTTCCATTTTCTTACTGAATCATAACCATCGTGTTCTGATTTTGTTGTAAATCCATCAGGACCTTCTACTGTTACTGTTGC
>CAZKQS010000155.1:0-3588 GCA_964554985.1 uncultured Thermoplasmatales archaeon
AGTAATAATTGAACCGCAAAAATAAAAATTGTATATAACTTAGTTTTTATCTGCTTTACTTTTTTTTATTTTGAAAACTTTCTAATAAATATTTCTTTATGTCTTTTGTTATTTTTTCTTCAAGTAAATCTGCCAGCAATCGGTCAATTTGATCATTATTTGTAACTTTATCATTTTTCTTTTCATTTTTCAAATCTAAATTTTTAGCTATTTTTCCTATTGATGTTTTATCTAGTGTTTTTTTTAAAAAATTACATCTCTTGATATTTAGATTTAGGATATTTGCTTTTTTTCTTGCTTCTTCAATTTTATTTGAATATTTTTTCCTATCAACATCATCAATTAATCTATTTGTAGTAATATCCCATACCATTTCTTTTAATTCAGATCTTTTTTGTTCATATATTTTGATTTGTTTTTCTAAATTTTGATATATTTTTCTTGTTTCTTCAAAATATTTCTCAAATTCTTCATCTCGGTTTGATATGAAAGAAAACATATCCCAATCAAAATCTTCATCAATTAAAATGTTTGAAAGTTCAGGTACAGTTTTATCGATAAATCCAATTTCCTTTATTTTTTTGTCTGCTTGAACATACCATTTTGGTTTTAAAAAAATCCCTGTTTTGTCATCTTCGAATCTATCTATTGGATAAATAAATTCTGAATTGTTTTCTTTGTCTTTTATTTTAAGACCCTTGAGTTTTCCTTTTATGTCAAATATCTGATCGCTTATAACACCTATTTTCTTTCCATTTTCTTCTAAATAGACTTTTTTTCCTATTTTATTTGTTTTTTCAAATTTTGTTTTAAAATTTTTAAAATAATTTGTAAAAGATTTTTTTTCTTTTTGATTATTTATTCTTTCTTGTTTTTTATTTTTAATTTTTGTTTCTGGAATTATTTTTTTATGTACTTGATCCTTTTTTACTTTAGTTTCTTTTATTTTTTCTCGATAAGTTTCTTTATTATTTGATTTTATTAGTTTTTCATATCTGTTTTCTATATCTTTTTCGATTTCTTCTAAAGATTTTGTCTTGTTGAATTCATGCCTATCCAATTTTTTTGTCCCCTCAAGTCCGTATTGTAATAAATTTCTTTATTATTTAAGATTTGCAAAATACCGTATTTTTTATCGAAAAATTATAATAAACTCTTTATTTCTTCCTTTTCTTGATGAAAAAGGTAAGGGCTATTTGGGAACTGATGCGTCTTGAGCATGGAGTAATGATTTTCCTTGGGATTCTTATAGGATCAGTTATTGCACTTGGCGGAGAAGGCATTCCACCTTGGGATAAGTTTATTCTTACATTTTTAACTGCTTTATTTTTAGAAGCAAGCACCTTTGCACTTAACGATTATTTTGATCTAGAGATTGATAAAAGTAATAATAGAACTGATCGCCCTCTTGTAAGAGGTGATCTGAAACCTAAGACAGCACTAATTCTTTTTGCAGTTTTCTTTCCACTTGGTATAATTAGTTCTTTTTTTGTAAATATCGCATGTTTTGTAATCGCAGTTATTACTGCTATTTTTGCAATTTTATATGATTCACATATGAAGAAAGTAAAATTCCTTGGAAATTTTTATATTGCTTATGTTATGGCTATTCCTTTTGTTTTTGGTGGTGCTGCAGTTCTTCCGGCTGATACTTTTTCTTTTAGTATAACTCCATCTATTTTTATTATTGCATTGATTGCTTTTCTAGCTGGTTCAGGAAGGGAAATTATGAAGGATATTCAGGATTTTGAGGGCGATAAGAAAAAAGGAGTTCGATCTTTTCCTAAATATATCGGAATTAAAAACTCTAGTATTCTTGCTTCCTTTTTTTATATTATTGCCATTGTTTTGAGTTTTATCCCCTTCATGTTAGACGATTTTTCCATATATTATAGAAACATTTATTATATATTGATTATTATATTAACTGATGTGATGCTAATGATTACGGCTTTACAATTACTGTTTAACAGAGATATTGATCTTAAAAAATATAGAAAAACAACTCTAGTTGCAATCTTTATTGGGCTAGTTGGATTTTTAGTTGGGGCCTTAATTGGTTAGCTAATTTTTTTTAGGGGAGGCATTAATTTGATCAATCCAGATTTAGCAGGCGTTTTACTTGTTTATATTTATGTTGCAATTTTATTGATTACAACAGAAAAAATTCTTGATAATATTCCAACTGATATTAGTAGGAAAATACTTCATATAATGGTTGGAAATATTGCGTTTTTACTTCCGATTTTTCAAACTAAGTGGATTATGGCTTTTTTAGCGGCTGGGCCCTTTATACTTTTTACATTTTTAATGAGCCCTTATTCACCTATTAAATCAATGCGGGGAAAAACCTCTGGTGCGGGACATGGTATGGGCCTAGTTTATTATGCTATAGCATGGACTGTTCTTGCTTATGTCTTCTTTGATCATAAGGTTATAATTGCTATAGGAATTTTAGCAATGAGCTATGGAGATGGCTTTGCTTCAGTTATAGGAAGTAGGCTTGGACGTCATAAATTTAATATTTGGGGTGATGAAAAAAGCTTTGTTGGTTCAGCATCTATGTTCATATTTACTTTTACAACAATTGTAGTTGCTCTAATTTATTATGGTATTTCTTTTGATAACAAAATTTTAGTTTTAATCTATATTACCTTAGTTGCAACATTTGTTGAAGCCTTTTCACCTAAAGGTCTAGATAATTTAAGTGTTCCATTTGTTGCACCAGTTCTTTACTATGTTTATTTTCTTATGTGAAAGATATGAGACTTATAATTGTTGACGGCCTTGACGGCGTAGGTAAAGACACTCATGCTGAGTTAATTAAAGAAAAGTATGAAAAACTTGGTGAAAAGGTTGTAATTAGGTCTCACCCAACAAGTGATAACTATTTTGGAAAAAAGGCGAAAAAAGCATTACTTGGACAAGGGAAATCAGATAAGATTAAGGCAGCTGTTTTTTACATGCTAGATGTAATTCGTTCTGTTAAAAAATACTATGGTAGAAAAGATATTGATACTCTTATCATGGTTAGATATTTGATTGGTACCGCCTACTTGCCAAAAAAACTTGCAAAAATGGGATACAAGTTCTTTTTTGGTTTTGTTCCAACTTCTAAATATATGTTTTTTTTAGATGCTGATCCTAAGGTTTTGTTTAATAGAGTTAAAGAAAGAGATGAATCTGAGATTTTTGAAAATATTGAAGCTTTTAAAAAGGTAAGAAAGAAAGCTTTATTTCTTGTTAAAAATTGGTATGTGATAAACACTTCAGGGACTGTTGAGCAGACTTTTTCAGAAATTGAAAAAACTCTTGATTTGATTGATACAAGGAATTGATTGTATTATATCTTTAAATTTAATATTTTGCTATAATTACACATAAATTTTATATATTATGTATAACAATTATGTATTGATACTATGCCTACTACAATTCAAATTAAAAAAAATACAAGAGAGAAATTAAAGCTTTTAGGTCATAAAGGAGAATCATATGATACAATAATTGAAAGACTACTGAACTATTTTGAAGAATTGAATGTTGAAAAATTGATCGAGCAAAGATATAAAAAACTCCAAAAAGAAA
>CAZKQS010000156.1:0-3562 GCA_964554985.1 uncultured Thermoplasmatales archaeon
CAGGGCTGACAACTATTGGTTTTGCTAGTCTTTTTTTTATGAGCGCATTTGTAGGATATCTTATTTCACCGATACATCTTTGTAACGTACTTTCAAGTAATTTTTTAAAGACTGATACTACAAAAATGTATCCTGTTTTCATTCCGGCATCATTAGTCTTATTAGCCGTTCACATTGTTATTGTATATACTTTATTTTGAATTTTTATACAGTAAAACTTTTTATAACCTTCTTTGTTTTTCGCAAGATTGTTACAATGGATAAAAAAGAATTTCTAGAAGAAATAAAAAAACCTGAAACATTTGGAAAAAATATTGATTCAGTAAAGCTTATTCAGACACATATTTCTTTTATTGTACTGACTGGTAAATATGCATATAAAATAAAAAAACCAGTAAATTTTGGATTTTTAGATTTTTCAACTCTTGAAAAAAGAAAATATTTCTGTAATCAGGAATTGAAACTAAACAAAAGACTTAGTCCAGAAATTTATTTAGAAGTAGATAAAATTACAAAAAAAGATGATGGCCTTGAAATTAATGGTTCAGGTAAAGTTGTTGATTACGCAGTTAAAATGAAAGAATTTTCACAAAGAAAAATTATGACTAATTTACTTAATGAAAATAAAATCGATGAAGAAACGATAGAAAAAATTGTAGAAAACCTTGTTAGTTTCTATAAAAAAGAAGAATCAACAGATGAAATAAACAAATTTGGTGAAATTAAAACAATAAAACAGAATACAGATGAAAACTTTGATCAAACCAAGGATGTAATTGGTAAAACCATAAAAAAAGAGAAGTATGATAAAATTAAAAAGATTACCAATAGATTTCTTGCCGAAAAAAGGGATGTTTTTGAAAGAAGAATAAAAAATAGTTATATAAAAGACTGTCATGGAGATCTTCATACAGGAAATATTTTTATTAAAAATGAAGAGATTTCTATTTTTGATTGTATCGAATTCAATAAAAGATTTAGATATAGTGATGTAGCATCTGACATTGGTTTTCTAGCAATGGATCTTGATTATCAAGGTAGACCATATTTGTCTAGTTACTTAATAAAAAAATATGTAGAAAAAAGCAGGGATAAAGGAATTTATGGTCTCATAAATTTCTACAAAGCATATAGAGCGTATGTTAGAGGGAAAGTCGCAGGTTTTAAACTAAATGACCCTAATATTAATGAAGAAGAAAAAAAGGAAACAGTAAAAGTTGCTAGTAAATATTTTGATTTAGCTTATTACTATATACTTCTAGTTAAAAAACAATTAGAAGAAAAAAGACCTTTAGTTTTTATTACTTCTGGGCTTACTGGAACAGGTAAAACAACAGCGGCTAATAAAATATCAGTTGATTATAATGCACGAAAAATTAGTACTGATGAATTAAGAAAAGAGATGATGGGTATTGATAAATACGAACGGCATCATGAACCATATAATACTGGTATTTATTCACCTGAAAAAATGAAACAGACATATCTTAAGGTTATAGAAAAAGGAAAAGAGTATTTACAAAATGATAGAAACATTGTTTTAGATGCAACTTTTAAATCAAAAAATTTAAGAAAAAAAGCTAGAGAACTTTCAGATCAAACAAACTCAAATTTTTTGATTTTAAATACAGTTATGCCGGAAAAAAAAGTTAAAAATTATCTTCAAAAACGCGTTCAAAAAAAGAGTATTTCAGATGGGCGTTGGGAAGTTTATGAAAAACAAAAAGATTCGTTTGAAAAACTATCTTCTAATGAAAAATATATTCAGATCGATGTATCAAATAATTCCTTTGATTATCAATTAAAAGTTTTCAACAAAATATTAAATACTATTTGTGAGGGTTAGATTTTGAAAATATCTGTGTATTTTATTGATTTAGAAAAAGCGGTAAAAGTAATAAACAAGAAAAACCTAAAAATAGTTGGGATTCAAATACCAGAAGGTTTAAAACTTCATTTAGGTAAAATAATTGATTATTTCAAAAAAAATACTGATGCTGAGTTTATAATCTGTGGTGATCCATGTTATGGGGCATGTGACTTGGTTGATACTGATCTAAAGTATTTAGGTGCAGAATTATTGGTTCATATAGGACATACCAAAATCCCAGCACTTAAAAAAACTAAGATGCCTGTTTTATTTATTAATGCTGTAGCTGATCTAGATATAAGAAAAGTAATTGAAAAAGCAGTTACAAGCCTATTTGGTAAAAAAATAGGTCTTACAACTACAGCCCAACACATTGATGTTTTAGACTCTGCATGTAAGATTCTTTCAAAAAACGGTTTTGAACCAGTTGTAGGTAAAGGTGATAATAGAATTGATTTCCCTGGTCAAATTCTTGGATGTAATTTTACTGCTGCAACAGAAATAAAAGATAAAGTCGATATGTTTTTACATATAGGAAGTGGAAATTTTCATCCTCTTGGTATGATGATTAGTACAAATAAAGACGTTATTGTCTGTGATCCTTATACAAAAAAAGTAACATTCAAGGAACTATCTGATTTCAAAGATATAATACTAAAACAGAGATATGGCGCAATAAACCGCGCAAAAACTTCAAAAAAGTTTGGAATTGTTGTAAGCTATAAAAATGGTCAGAATAGAATAGAAAAAGCTTTTAGAATTAAAGAATTAATAGAAAAAAAAGGCAAAGAAGCATATATTATATCTGTTGATTATGTAACTCCAGTTAATCTTGAAACATTTAGAGATATTGACTGTTTTGTTTCAACTGCCTGTCCAAGAATTGCTATTGATGATTATATGAGTTACAAAATACCAATAATTACGCCTATTGAACTAGAGATTGTAATAGGTGATAGGGACTGGGAAAAATATGAATTTGATGAGATTTTAAACAAGTAAGGTGTTAAGAAGATGGACGATATATTAATTTTTGATTATGATGGAGTATTGATTGACTCTTTTGATATTTTTATGGAACATTTTCTTGAATCATGTAAAAAATTTAATTTTGATAAAGTTAAAGATGAAGATGATTTTTTAAAAATTTTTAATGGTAATATGTATGAAAACATGTTTAAAATGGGTCTAGATAAAAAAGAGATTCTTAGAATTGTTTTGAATGTAAAAAAAGAACTTTTAAAAAATCAGGAAAAAATCAAGTTGTTTGATGGAATAAAAGATACATTAAAAACTATATCTAGAAATAACACTTTAATTGTAGTAACCTCGAATGACTCTGAAGTTGTTGATAAATATTTCAAATCAAAAAAAATTGATGTTTTTGATGAAATTATTGGTTCAGATAAAGAACCTAGTAAAATCAAAAAAATAGAATATATTAAAGAAAAATATAATGGAAGTAATTACTATTATTTTGGTGATACAAAAGGCGATATTATAGAAGGTAAAAAAGCAGGTGTAAAAACTGTTGCTGTATTGTGGGGGTGGCATAGTAAAAAAGATTTAGAAGAAGAAAAACCTGATATCATTTTAGATAAACCTAAAGATATAATTTCATTATTTAAAAAAAAGTAAATGGGCGAAAAGAGATTTGAACTCTTGACCTCCCGGTTATCAGCCGGGTGCTCC
>CAZKQS010000157.1:0-3542 GCA_964554985.1 uncultured Thermoplasmatales archaeon
AAAGAAAAAAGTACGAATCTAAAAAATAAGAAAAATAAAAAAGAAAAAAATGATGATAAGAATAAGAAATCTAAGGAAAAAAAAGATAAGAAAAAAAGTCTTTTAAAATCTAAAAATAGTGTTACAGAAAAACAAAACAATAAAGAATTAAATAGATCAGAAAACAAAACTGAACATGATAATACTAAAGAATCATCAGGCTATGGTTACAAAGGCTTAGGATCACGTGAAATTGTTTTTGATGAAAAGAAAAAACAGTTTTTATATATAGTTTCAGAACCAAATTTAACAGAAAATGAAGAAAAGATAAAAGAAAAATTAGTACACCTTTTTAGAGTTAGAGCTGATGTTGATGTATTTGATACCAATACTAAAACTAAGAAAAAGCTTTTAAAGAATGCATTAGAAGATTTAATCATAAAAAACAAAATTGAGCTGAGTGAAAATTCAAAAGATAAAATATTTTATTACATTTTTAGAGAATTTATTGGCTATGGTAAAATAGACATAATGATGAATGATGAGGTAGTTGAAGATATATCTTGTGATGGTCAAAACATACCAATTTTTATTTATCACACTAAATATGAAAATATAAAATCTAATGTTGTCTTTAAAGATGTAGACGAATTAACCTCGTTTGTAATAAAACTTTCACAGATGTGTGGAAAGCAGATTTCAGTTTATGAACCAGTTGTTGATGGAAAACTAAATGATGGATCAAGACTTCAATGTACACTAGGAAAAACAATTACAAAACATTCAACGTTTACAATAAGAAGATTTCGAGAAGACCCATTAACTCCAATTGATTTAATCAAAAATAATACCATGTCTCTTGGTATGGCCGCATATTTCTGGATGATAATAGAAAAAGGAGCGTCAGTTCTTTTTTGCGGGGGGACTGCTTCAGGTAAAACAACTACTTTGAATGCTTTATCTTTATTTTTACCATTTTCCTATAAAATTGTATCTGTTGAAGATACTAGAGAGATCAATCTTCCTCATGAAAACTGGATAGCAGGCACTACTAGAACCGGTTTTTCGTCATCTGAACAGAGTAAAACTGGAAAAGACATTGATATGTTTGACCTTATAAGAGTCGCCCTTAGACAGAGACCTAAAGCAATTATTGTAGGTGAAGTCCGGGGAAAAGAAGCATACAGCCTCTTTCAAGCAATGACAACAGGACATCTCTCCTATTCAACAGTTCATGCAAGTGATATGCATTCTTTAATTCAAAGATTAGAAAGCCCTCCGATAAATCTGCCAAGAGCTCTTTTAACTTCTCTAGATATAGTAGTATTTCTTAACAATTTAACAGTAAAAGGAAAACCTGTTAGAAGAGTAACAAATGTTACAGAAATAATAAAACTTGATGCAGAGACAAATAGACTAGTTACAATATCTCCATTTCAATGGATTTCAGAGATAGATGATAGATTCAAAATAAAAAAGGGTAGTCAGCTTTTAAACAAAATAAAACTTCAAAACATGTGGGATGATAAACGACTTGAGGATGAGATAAAGAACAGAAAAAAAGTTTTAAACTGGATGATAAAAAATAAAATAAGGTCTTATACTGAGGTGGGTGAGTTGATATCAGATTATTATAGTGATCCTAAATCTGTCCTAAAAAAAATTGAGGATTCTAAATGAGGTCAACAAATTACTCAATTTTCTGTAAAAATATATTTAAAAAATTCTTCTTAAAACAAAAAAAAGAAGAGATAGAACGTCAAAATCTAATGCTTGATAAAGCAAATATATCAATTGACTTTGAGGAATATTATTCTCTAGCAATTATGAATACTATATTTGCTTTAGTTTTATCGATTATTTCTTTATATGTTGTATACTCATTTTTTCCAAATAAGATAACTCTACTTATCCTTTTTATAATCCCTCTTATATTAATGATCTCTATAGCATCTTTTTATCTATATTACCCAACTTATTTAATAAAAAAACGAGGGGAAAATATTGATCGTTTTCTACCCTATGCAATAAATTTCATTAGTTCTATGGCAGTTGCAGGAGTGTCGCCCTCTGAAATTTTTCAGACACTTTCAACAATAAAAGTATATGGTGAAATACAAAAGGAGGCAGGGAGAATAGCTAAAGAAATAAATGTTATGGGGATAGATAATGTTACTGCATTAAAAAATGCTATTGATCTATCTCCATCTAGAAAGTTTATATCATTTCTCCAAGGAATGATTGGTACAATACAATCTGGTAGTGATCTAAATAACTATTTATCTAATGTTTCTGAAAAATACCTTCAAGATGATCTAATAGTTAGAAAGAAAAATCTTGATCTTCTTGGTGTTGTTGCAGAGGCGTTTGTTATAGCGGTCATTGCTTTTCCGATTTTTTTGGTAATTATTCTTTCGATAATGGGTTTTTTTGGCGGATCAATGGAAGTATCAATAAACATCCTTTTTCTTTTTTCGTTTTTGGTTCTACCAATTGTATATCTAGGTTTTTATGTACTTGTTAAATCAGCTACATCTGAAAATATAAGTAGATATATAAAAAAATCAAAAGGAAACACATTTAGTTTATTAAAAGAAAATAAAAATCCTATCTTAATTTTAGTTATTTCGCTTTTGTCTACTTTATTTTTTGTTTTAATTATGTATTTTTTATCAACCAGAGGATTTTTTGAATTCAACAATTTCTTGATTATTGATATTGCTTTTATTGGTTTTATAGTAATACTTTGGCCTTTTAGCCATTACTTATTTTTAAAATTCAAAGAAAAAAGAGACATTCAAGAGAATTTTCCTGATTTTTTGATCGAAGTAAGTGATTCTTTATTGTCAGGTATGAATACTATTGAATCTATTAAAACCGCTGAGAAAAGTAGATATGGAAAGTTAAATCATGAAATTAAAAAAATGAAATCACAGCTGTCATGGAATATTTCAGTAAAAAAAGTTTTTCATAACTTTTCAGAGAGAATAAAATCTGGTATAATACAGAGGATTGTAATAATTATTAATGAAGGATTAATTATGGGTGGTAACACCGCTAATCTTTTTAAGGCAGCTGCAAAAGAAGTAAATCAAGTTAATCAGATTGATCATCAGAGAAAAGCAAGCATGTCAGTTTATATGTCTGTAATAATTATTTGTTTTGGTGTGTTTCTTGCAATTATTTTAATATTAGATAAGACTATTTTCCAGTCGTTTTTTGAACTGCAATCAAAACAGATCCTCCAGACAAGTGGAATATTAAACATAAATACTGTTGATCCTGTTCTTTTGAAATATGGTTTGTTTTCTTTTGTTTATGTTCAGGCTATTGGTTCAGGTATTCTTGCAGGTTATATGATGGATGGAAAACTAACATCTGGTGTGAGATATGGTTGTTTACTTTCTATGGTTTCTTTTGTTGTGTTCAAATTTTTGTTCTAGGGGGAATTTTATATGTTTAAAAAAGTTAAAACAGATAACAAGGGGGTAAGCGAAGTACTTGATACAGTTCTATTGCTTGGTATTGCTGTATCTCTATTTTCTGTTCTTAGTTTTATTGTT
>CAZKQS010000158.1:0-3535 GCA_964554985.1 uncultured Thermoplasmatales archaeon
TTCTCTAAGTATCACGTGTGGGTAAACTCTTACTTTCAAGCGGTAATTAGCAGGTCCAATCTTTTTTTCTACAACTCTATTAGCTGTAATACGAGCTGATTCAAGAGCAGTGTGTCTGATTTGACATTTCTCTTCTGCTCTTAAAACTACCATTATTGGAAATTCGTCTTTTTTGTTTCCTAGTACAAACTGGGTAATGTGTGGGTTAGGTATACCACCTGTGTATTCTCTTCTTGTTTGTGGCTGTCCTCTAATAAATCGGTACATAGAGCCTGGTTTTCTTGCCATTTTTACACCTTAGTTATTCTTAGTAAGGCATTTGGAATAGATATCTTATTTATAACTCTTTTTACTGTTTTATAGTTATTAATTGATACTACTATTTAACTTCTATCTCCATTTTCCAAGAGTTTTTACTTCCAGAAATCTTTTTATTAGTTATATTAAGATTTCTCTTAAATAATGGACAGTTTAAGACATATGATTCTGTTTCTCCCCCCTCGCCTCCTGGATTGATTTTATATTTTTCATATAGTTTTTTCATGTCATTTATAAATTTTTCATCAATTTTTCTACCAAGCCATTTTTTGTCTAATGGATAGGCAAATACGCCTATAATTACCACTGAAAAATCGTTTTTTATAAGTTCTTCTAAAAGTTCTATTTGATTTTTTTTCCACAATGGATTTAAGCTTTTCAAACCAAGTTTATTAGTAATTTTTTCAATTCTTGTTTTTTGGTATCTAGATTCTATCGCACCTGTTACAACTGTATCTATATCATATTTTTCAACTGCTTTTTTTATTGCCTTTTTCAAGTCTTTTAGTTCTTCTTCTTTTTTTCCTTCTGTCTCCTGAATTATCAAGGGTATATCCATTACCTCTGCTTGTTTTTTTACTTTTGTAATTGCAGGAGTATGAAACATATAACTTTCAGGATTATCTGAAAAAATTGAGATCAAACAAGTTAATTTGCAACCATTTTCTTTTGCTAGATATGCTGCATAAACTGAATCTTTTCCACCTGAAAAAAGAACTGCGCATTTCATTTTATCAATGAAAATAAAGAGGAGTATAAAATATTAGTTATTTTTCATTTCTTTATTGGAAAGTCCCATACCGATTTTTTAAGTTTAACATGCCCTATAATTTTTTTTTCACAAACTTTATTTTCATCAGGGTGTAAACTACAATAATATAGACTTGGTCTCAAATTTATTTGTTTAAAATTGAAATTGATGTTTTGCTCTATTGGTACGCGTTTTCTAACTATTACTACTTTATTTTTCTTCTGTTTTTTTGTTTCAACAATTTTAAATGCAATGTTTTTTTGTCGACTTAAAATATATTCATTAAAACGTTTTTTTCCTTTTTCATATTGTTTGTTACTAGTTTCAAATATTTTTTTGAGAAATGTTTTAGAAAAATAAAGAATTTTTTTGAAATAAGAATTTGCGTATCTGATTAAAGTTTTTTTAAAGGATCTTTTTTCTAATTTTATCTCAAATTTTTTCCTTTTTTTCTTTACTTTATTATAGTTTTCATTTGTTTTTTGATCAAATCTTTTTTTTAGAACATTTAAATCAGCATATTCTTCGTCTTTCAAAAATTACCCTCTAATATATTTATGATTCTCGTTTGTATTCTTCTAATGTTCCATCGTCATTTTCTTCGAATAATGGTATCTGCTTTGGCCTAGTAAATACAAATTTTTGATTATCTCCCATCGACAGGCATCCTTAGAATTTTAGAATATAATTTTGCTTTAAAAATTGTGCGGAATAATCAAATTTTTTTTCATTCTTAAGTCGGAACTTTTTTAGATATTTTTATTTCTTGGCCTAAAATAAGATAAAAAAGTAGGTACTTATGCAACTGAATATGCGGTTGTTTATGCATGTAATTATTCTAGAACAAATAGATTTATAAAATATAACTTGCATCTAGTTTTTGGACGGGATGCGAGAAGAAACTAATAAAAATGAAGTAGAGGAATCTATCGATATAAAAAGGCCTCTAGTCATTAGAGCATTACGTAGAAGTAATGTTAGGAAAAAAATTGCTAATTATCTTTTTGACATAAGTCCAAGTAGTAGCTATACAAGTGAAATTGCATATAATGTAAAAACTACTCCTACAAATGTAATTGGTGCTATCAGAGGTATGGAATCAAGATATAAAACTGAAGAATCTCTTATTAAACTTGGAATTGTTGAAGAGAACACCCAATCAAAAAATATTAGGCTATATAGTTTAACTTCTTTTGGAAAAGATATTTTAGAGGCTATTAAAGAAAGAGATTAGTATTTTCACTTTTTATTTTCCCTTTTCGATAGTTGTTCTTGGCTGTAGTATTTTCTGTGACAGTTAGGACATGTTATTGGCGATTCCTGTGAAGATCGTACCCATCTATGACCGCAGAATGGACAATTTTCTCTTTTCAATGTTTTTCCCCCGTTTTAATCAATGTTAATTTACTTTAAAAATATATCTGTTGTTTTTAAAATTTTGCATTTTATTTGATTTATTTTTTTATAAAAACAAAAAGGTTTGATAATGTTTTCAACAATTTTTAAATTTTTAGTTTTCCTTGCACCATTTAAATTCTACTTTTTTATAATGAGGTGGAACATTTTTTCCCTTTTTTGTTTTATAACCTTCTACAGGTTCATATTTTATTCCATATTTTCCAATCTTACTATGTTTGTGTTTCATATTTATCTTATTCCTCCTTTCATCTTTACCATGCTATAATATAGCAACTATAATTTTTGAAAGTTATAGTACTTAAAACTAACCTGTAAAAATGTACAAAAAATAAAACTGACAAAAGTGTTTAAGCAAACAGGATGATAACTAGATAACTATATGCAAAAAGAATTGATGCAATAGTTAATTCAACTATTACCTCTGGTTTTTTCACTCTTGTGATTTCAGACATTTTCCTACCTCTAAAAAGTATCTTACTTCAATATTTATTAAAAATTATTGTACAATTCTATCCTTTTTTACATTTTACTTTAATTTCTATATTGATTATTTCCCCAAGACCCG
Organism: uncultured Thermoplasmatales archaeon; assembly: GCA_964554985.1. GTDB lineage: Archaea > Thermoplasmatota > E2 > DHVEG-1 > DHVEG-1 > CAYZTD01. Next base: position 3,054 of record CAZKQS010000158.1, read on the forward strand.
CAGTTATTATATCTTTCTTTTTTATTTCATTTACTCCTTCAGGTGTCCCAGTTAAAATTAAATCTCCTGGTTCAAGTGTCATAATATTAGATATGAATTCTATGATTTCCTCGATTGATAAAACCATATTTTTTGTGTTTGATTTTTGTCTTATTTCATTGTTCACTTTAAGCCATATATCAAGATTTTGAGGTTCTTTTATTTTTTCTTTTAAAACTACATTACTAATTGGTGCAAAAGTATCAAAACCTTTGGATATTCCCCAAGGCCAACCATTCTTTTTTGCTTTAGATTGAATATCTCTTGCTGTTATGTCAAGTCCCAAAAGGTAACCATAAACATATTTCATTGCATCCTTTTTGTCAATATTTTTTCCTTTTTTCCCTATAACTACACCTAATTCAACTTCATGATGTATACTTTTTGAAATGCTTGGAATTACTATTTCTTGGTGGTTAAAGATAACTGAGGTAACTGGCTTT
>CAZKQS010000159.1:0-3515 GCA_964554985.1 uncultured Thermoplasmatales archaeon
CATAGGCTAAATCTTGAACATCTTTTGGTGTTTGAAATCTTACATACATTGCCATCTTTTTTTAGCCTCCTTTTGAAGCTTTCATTGACATATTCATATTAAATATGTAAAGCAGTGAAATGTAGGTTTCATATAAAAATGTTATTCAGATAGAAATCTGAAATCTTTATAATGGAATTCTTTCAACTTCAAGCCGATCAGCTGTTGGATATTCCTCAGTTATAAAACATTTAAGATCTTTATGTTTTGATATTTCTTCAACCATTTCAATTGAAGTTTCAATTCTATTTTTGTTTTTGTTAAAAAAGATCATATCCTCCGGATATTTTTCTTTCAAATCTTTAATTAAATCATCTATTTTTGTGTTTGACTTTAGAACAATTATTCCTTTAAGTATAGTTCCATCTTCAGTTATTGTTTCATATTTCTTTGAAATGTTTTTGGCTCTTCTTTTTATCCTGTTTTTTAGTTGGATCCCATCTTTAAATGATGAAGAGCAATAATGAATGCCAATGTCTAAATCTTCTTTTTGTAAACAATTTAAAATATCATAGGCTGTCTTTTCACTATTTTTAACCGCACTTGAAATATCTGTTTTTACATCATATTTTTTATTGTTTAGTTTTTTAGCATTTGTTTCAGAAAATTCTAATTCATTTAGATTAACAAAGTCTATATTTTTTTTATCTGCCCATCTGATTAACTTGATTGTTTCATTTTGCATATTTGGAATAACTGGTATTTCAATTGCTACATCTAGATTTGTATTAAGGGATAATTCTATTGATTTTTTTATAATAGATTTATCCATATTATTCCACTCATTAACCATCGGATGAAATCTTATTTCATCAAGACCTATTTCAGACATTTTAGAAATTTTATCATAATTTTTCAGCCCCGATGTATAAAGATGGATATGAAAATTTGAACCAAAATTTTCTTTTAAAATTTTGATATATTTCTTTGTTCTAGTCCATACAATTAGTGGATCACCGCCAGTAATTCCTGCTCCTTTTGCGTTAATATATTCTGATTCATTAACTAATTTCTCTGTATCCTCTTCATCATCTAGCTCCCATTCATCAGCAAAGATCCTATCCTTGTTTAGTTTCTCAAGACTAAGAGGACAATAAAAACAGTTTGATGGACAAAGACCAGTGATAAGTAAAACCATCTTTGCACCATCTGCACACATCTTACATGCAGGTGAAAGTGGTTTTATATATCTACTATCATTCAACCAATCTGTAATTACTTTCATCTGTTTATTCCAAGCCTTTTTCAGTTATTTTAAAGATAGCTTTTTTTCCTTCTGGTTCAGATCTGTGTTTAATTATATTTGCAGTTCTTGTTCCGATATCTTTTTTATCAAATCTTATAGTTGTTTTAACTAAGTGATCTGTTTCTCTATGAATGAATGGTTTAATTTCACCTGTTTTATCAGTATATACTTGCCCTACAACTATAACAGGTATATTTTTTTCACGTGCAATCATCTGAAGGTTACCCATCTGTCTTAAAAAAGATCTTAAAGTTTTTTCTTTATCATCTTCTAGTTCCATTCTGTAATATAGATTAATTGTGTCAATTATTATTAAACCAGGGTCTTTTACTTTTTTTATATCTTCAATTAGTTTTTCTTGAGATTCAAAAGAATTTGGCTTGAAAAAAAGTATGTTATCTACAATTTTTTCGTATTTGTCAGATGAGATCTGACTGAGCCTTTCAAATGAAACACCTTCACTATCCACATATACAACTTTTTTATTTTGAGCACATTCTCTAGTTGCTTGAAGGCAGAAATTTGTTTTACCAGTACCAGATTCACCATATACCATAGTGATGATACCATATTCAATGCCTCCACCAAGAATTCTATCGATAGGTTTACATTTTGTTTTTAGGCGCTTCATTTCTACTTACCTTCAAATAGAAAAGTAATATAAATTTTTTCTATTTGTTTTCAAGTTTTTGTTTTAAGATACATACTTTACATTTTTCTTTAGAAGTAGGCTCTCCGCAAACCTTGCATTTGTTTAAATTTGCAGGAGGATATTTTTTTAAAAGAAGGTCTTTTATTTCTTCATAACTATTTAGAATGCTGTGTCTAGTACCTGGATCCCTATATTCCAAATCATCGATTATATCTCTAAAATCTCCACGTAGAGCTTTAGTTGAGTAAGGACATTTTGAGCTGTAAAACTCTATATCATTTAAAATTGCATAAATAGCGTTTTCTTTTTCAGGAATTTTTCTAAGAGGTAAAAGGCGGGGAATAAGACCATGTTGAATTTTTTTATGCGGACCTAATCGCGCTAGTTTTTTAACATCTGCTTTTACAAAATTCATAAGAATTGATTGGGCCATATCATCAAGGTTATGGCCTGTAACTAATTTATCTAAGCCTAGTTCTCTTGCTTTAGTGTTCAAACACATCCTTCTAAAAACACCGCAGTAGCTGCATTCGTTTAGATCTTTATCTATCTTTGAGATTTCATCCATTGTTTTTCCAATCACCTCATTAAATTTTACAATATAATGAGGTATACCTAATTTTTCAGACGTTTTTTTAGCATATTCTATACTTTTATCCCTATGTCCTTTGATTCCTTCATCAACAGATATTGCAAAAATTTCAAAATCAGGTCTTTTTGAAAAAATCTTATGAGTAATAAATAGTGCTACATTACTATCTTTTCCACCAGATACTGCAACACCTATCTTTGTTTTTTTATTTGTTTTACCCTGTTTTTTTATATCTTTTTTAACCCGTTTTTCAAAATATAAATTAAAATGATCCCTACATAGATGTGTACCATTATATCGAATAAAAGTAACTGCTGGTTTTTTACATTTACTACAAATCTTAACCATTTTTTTTATTTCCTCAAAAAACTAAAAAAAATCAAGTTTCATTGAACCTGCAATTACTGGATGCTCCAGAGTAAAATTGGTAATAGTTTTAGGATGAAGTTCACCGAAATATCCTACCTTTTTTGCTTTATATAAAACTGCGGCGCATCTTCCTTTAACAAATGCAGGATGATCATAGTTTTTTATGTTATAAGTAACACCTATTTCTCTAAAAATTGCATCAACTATCGATTTACATTCTGTAAAATTTGCTTTAGCTGAAATTTTTACAAAACCTAGATGATCTTCATTTTCAAAATTTTCATTAACAATTTTTCCCACCTCAAATATTTCTTGAGGTAGAGAATGATGTTTGTTTTCTTTTAATATTTTTAGAATCGACGATAGAATATTATTTCTAAGACACGAAAACTCTTCACCAATAGGGTTTTTTATTTCAGCAATCTCTTTTTCTTTAAGACCTAGCTTTTCAAATTCATCTTTTTTGTTTGAAATTGTAAAAGTAGTTACCTCATTAAAACCAAGACCTATCATTATATTTCTAAGATTTTCTTTAAAATTTTCATCTTCAAGCATTCTTCCAAAAGTAAGATCTTTAGGAAGATCTGTATCAAATTTATCATATCCATATCCAATTG